>JBIIIX010000113.1:0-8958 GCA_044234415.1 Cyanobium sp. | reverse complement strand
TCTGCGCCAGATTATCCAACGCCACCCACAGTTTGATCTCGTTTTCCGCAGTCACTCCTCCGCCTCCGCTGACCCCTATTGCGTTGATGGCGTCGATCCTTGGTCGACAACAAGGAGCCCTCGCGACTATGCGCTCGACTTTTTGGCCTTTGCCGAGGCGTCCAGGGCGAAATTTGCCATACCCTTTGCCTCCAGCCATGTCTACCTTCATAAGGACACGGAAACCTTTAATCAATATTACAATTCTCCCCAGAAAGTCATGGATGAGTTCCGCAAGCTCTCGTCTCCTCATTTTCGCTGCGTTCAAATGCCGCCTGGATCGTCCTGGTCGGACGATGCTGGCTTTAAGCTTGTTGAACACGACTATTCACAGATCAATCATCATATTCAAGACCTGCAGACGAAGCATCACTCCACGATGTCTAAGCATTATAATCGCGAAAAGTCTGCATCCCTCAACGAAGCTTCGTTTACGCGCTATTTCAGTGGCTTCTCACGGGCGATTCATTTCCCCTTGAAGCACCTGCGTTTTGCCTTTTTTGCATCGGCTTCAATCCATGGTGACATCCCAGGAACGCTTGCGATTGTCGACACCAAACGGCGCGAGACTTCATTTCTTTATGATGTTGCATACTCTCCCGCCCTCATCGCTGAGCACAGGTTAGACTTTATCCTGCGAGTGAATCCCTTGGTGCTGAATGATTGCACCAAAAAATCAATGTTCAATACCTTTGCGGCATCAAAACTCCTCCGCATTCAGCCGAATGGCTCCTCCAAGCGCTATCTCTCGTTTTTCTCCCTGGCCGATCTCTATGAAAATGATGGCCTGCCACTTTGGCGAAGTCTAGAGCCCAGGCAGCTGATCAATCGGCTGCGTCGCTTCCGAGAACCCCTCGATGTGGCATGGTTTGTCTACAAAACGAAGCTCCGCCGCTCCAGCCTCTCAAGCCTGTGGGGAACGGTTGAATAGGCGATCTCTGCGAGCTTGCCTCAACGGCTCGCCAGCCAAGCAGCGCTGTGCTTAGCTGCCACCCCCAGCGATCCATGCACGCAACGCCGCAATGATGCGGCTGTTCGCGGCCGGGAATGGATAGGCCTCCAGCTCAGCTGGATGCACCCAGCGCACCTGCTGGCTGGCCAGGGGCTGGGGTTCGCCACTCAGCCAACGGCAGAGATGCACCACAAAACGCAGCCGTTTGTGGCTGTAGGCGTGCTCCAGGCTGATCAGCTCCTCGCCCACCTCCACCTCGATCGCCAGCTCCTCGCGCAGCTCCCGCTGGATCGTGGCGGCGATCGGTTCATCGGCTTCCTGCTTGCCGCCGGGAAACTCCCACAGGCCCCCCAAAAGGCCCTCCTCCAGGCGTTGATCGATCAGCACCCGCCCGGCCGAATCGAACACCACCCCAACGCCAATCACCTGGAACGGCACAACGCGGCTGGTCTCCTTCACGGGCCATCGGGTGGGATCGGGGCCAGCGTAGGCAGCGCAATGCTTGCTCCACGGGCACTCCGGGCAGCGTGGACGCTTCGGCGTGCAGACGCCGGCGCCCAGATCCATCAACGCCTGGTTGAAGGCGCGGGGGCGGCGGCGATCCAGCAGCTGCTCGCTGATTCGCCAGAGGCTCTGAAGATCGCGGGCGGGGGGCAGGGGCCAGGCCAGCAGCCGCGCCAGCACGCGCCGCACATTGCCATCGAGGATTGGCGCGGGCTGATCGAGCACCGAGGAGTGCAGGCTGCCGGCGGTGCTGCGGCCGATGCCGGGCAGGGCCTGCCAACCCTCCAGGTCCCGCGGCCAGGGATCGCCAGGATCCCGCTCCAACAGCTGCTGGGCCGCCAACTGCAGGCGCCGGGCCCGGGAGTAGTAGCCAAGCCCTTGCCAAAGCAACAGCACCTGCTGGGGATCCGCCGTCGCCAGGCCGTGGAGATTCGGCAACGCCGCCATCCAGCGTTGCCAGTAGGGCAGCACCACCGCCAGCTGGGTCTGCTGCAGCATCACCTCGGCCACGAACACCGGATAGGGCTCCAGCGCCTCTCCATCCGCCGGTCGGCGGCCATCGCCCTGGCATTTCCACGGGATGGTGTGGCGGCCGTGGAGCTCCCACCAGGCCAGCAGCAGGCGGCGCAGTTCGGGCGCTTGGCCGTCGAGTGCGCTCAGATCCCCAGCCCGTGAGGGGCTCCGGCGGCTGGCGGTCTCGGCGGCAGGGGTTTGAGCGATGGCGATCTCCAGGGCGGGGCGGAGTCTGGCGCGACGGGCGAGAACGGGCTGGCTCGGCCACGGTTCACGCCGAGGAGCCGCAAAATCTTGATCATTTCTCCGGAACCTTGCGCCGGCGAGCTGTGGCACCTGTTGCCAGCTTCGATTCAAGCGAAACCCCAGGCCCGGCAACCGCCGCCAGCCTTGAAGGCGAGTAACAACCGAGACGGATGCGGGTGTACGTCGCTTGAGTATGTAGCGGGAAGATCGTCACCACCTTGCATCCATGCCCGCTCCAGCCCGCCTGCAGGCCTACCAGCTGATCCAAGCGCGCGCCGCTGTGGCCACCCCTGCCCTCGAACCGCTGGAGGAGCTCTGGGCCAGTGATGTGTTCACCCTGGACCGCATGAAGTCGGCCCTGCCCAAGGCCGTGTTCAAGTCGATCCAGCGCTCGATCAAGGAGGGCGGCAAGCTCGATACCAGCGTCGCCGACACCGTGGCCCAGGCGATGAAGGACTGGGCGACCTCGCGGGGCGCTCTCAATTACGCCCACGTTTTCTACCCGCTCACCAACCTCACCGCCGAGAAGCACGACGGCTTCATCGCCCCCCAGAGCGATGGCACGGTGATTAGTGAATTCACCGGCAAGCTGCTGGTGCAGGGCGAACCGGATGGCTCCTCCTTTCCGAATGGCGGCATTCGCTCCACCTTCGAGGCCCGCGGTTACACGGCCTGGGATGTAACCAGCCCCGCCTATTTGATGGAGACCCCCAATGGGTTGACGCTTTGCATTCCCACGGTGTTCGTGAGCTGGACCGGTGAGGCGCTCGACAAAAAGACGCCCTTGCTGCGCTCCAACGCCTCCCTCAATCGCCAGGCCCAGCGGCTGCTACGCCTGCTGGGGGAGACCGAGATCGCGCCGGTGAACTCCAGTTGCGGAGCGGAGCAGGAGTATTTCCTGGTCGATGCCGCCTTCACCGCCCTGCGGCCCGATCTGCAGCTGGCGGGCCGCACCCTGTTCGGTGCGCCGCCAGCCAAGGGTCAGCAATTCGATGATCACTACTTCGGCGCGATCCCCGAACGGGTGCAAGTGTTCATGCAGGATGTGGAGCGTCAGCTCTACAAGCTCGGCATCCCCGCCAAGACCCGCCACAACGAGGTAGCGCCAGGACAATTCGAAATTGCTCCCTTCTTCGAGGCGGCCAATGTAGCCACGGATCATCAACAGCTGACGATGACGATCCTGAAGAGCACCGCCAAGAAGCACGGCTTTACCTGTTTGCTGCACGAGAAACCCTTCGCCGGTGTCAACGGCAGCGGCAAGCATGTCAACTGGTCCCTCGGCAATGCCACCCAAGGCAACCTGCTCGACCCCGGTGACACCCCCCACCAAAATCTTCAGTTCCTGCTGTTCTGCGGTGCCGTAATTCGCGGGGTGCATCTCTATGGCCCATTGATGCGTGCCGCCATCGCCACGGCCAGCAACGACCATCGTCTCGGTGCCAACGAGGCGCCGCCGGCGATCATCTCGGTGTATCTCGGCAGCCAGCTTGAGGATATCTACAACCAGATCCGCAGCGGCCACCTCAGCGGCTCCGCCAGCAAGGCGCTGATGTCGCTCGGCATCGACACCTTGCCAGATCTCAACCGCGATCCCGGCGATCGCAACCGCACCTCACCCTTCGCCTTCACCGGCAACCGCTTTGAGTTCCGCGCCGTCGGGTCCGGGCAATCGGTGGCGGGGCCGCTCGTGGTGCTCAACACGATCCTGGCTGACTCCTTGCAGTGGATCGCTGACGAGTTGGAGGCCCAGCTCCAGAGCGGCACCTCCCTCGAGGAGGCGGCCTTCGCCGTGCTGAAGTGCACGATGGAGGCCCATGGCGCCGTGGTGTTCGGGGGCGATGGCTACTCGGCGGAATGGCATCGCATGGCGGTGGAGGAGCGGGGTCTGGAGAATCTGCGCACGAGCGCCGATGCCCTGCCGGTGTTGGAGCGGCCCCAGGTGCGGGAGCTATTCGAGCGCCAGGGCGTGCTCAGCCCGGTGGAGCTGGAGAGCCGCTTTGATGTTTACGCCGAGCAGTACCTGCTGGCCATCGATGTGGAGGCCAAGTTGGCGCTGCGCCTCGCCCGCACCCAGGTGTACCCGGCGGCCATGACCTTCCTGGCCCGGCTCAGCAGCGGCCTTCGCCAGCTGCAGGATCTGGGCCTGCAGTCCCCCAACAGCGTCGCCACCAGCACGGCTGGGCTGATCGAGCAGCTGGTGGAGTGCTGTGACGCGCTTGAGGCTGCCCTCCAGCAAACCCCCGAGGATCTCCACGCTCACCTGCGCCATTCCGCCGACGTGCTCCTACCCCAGATGCTGCGCATCCGCGCCGCCGCCGATGGCCTGGAGGCCGTTCTTGACGACGACCTCTGGCCTCTGCCCACCTACCAAGAGATGCTGTTCATGCGTTGAGAACCCAGCCGATCGAGGGCCTGCGAAGGCCTCGCCAGCCTTCGCCGTTCCTTGTGAATCACCGGGAAGCGCCCTAGAGCGATGTTGCGTCGCACTCCCCAACTCGGGCGTGGGGAGTGCTGTCAACCTCCACTCAGCGCATGCAACCCCGAATATCTTGACCCATCACAGCGGTGACGACGTTTTACTTGGCTGCGTTATCCTTCATGGCGTCATCCTTGACGGAATTATACTTTGGCCAGGGTGACACGCTCCGGCTGATGCTGATACTTGCCGGCCCTATCCTGGTAGGTGGTGTCGCAGGGATCTCCCTCAAAGAACAGCAGTTGGCAGATCCCTTCACCGGCGTAGATTCGGCAGTCGGCGCCGGAGGAGTTGCTGAACTCGAGGGTGAGGTGGCCCTCCCAACTCGCCTCCGCTGGCGTGGTGTTCACGATGATGCCGAGACGGGCGTAGGTGCTCTTGCCGAGGCAGATCACCGTGATCGTGTCGGGAACCCGTAGCCGCTCCAAGGCCACGCCAAGACCGTAGGAGTGGGCCGGCAAGATGAAATAGTCGCCGTCCTCGTCGTGATGCAGGGGCGCGGGTTCCAGGTTGGCCGGATTGAAGCGCTTGGGATTCATCACCGTGCCCGGCACATGGCGAAAGATCAGGAATTCCTTCGCCGAGAGGCGCAGGTCGTATCCGTAGGAGGAGCAGCCATAACTCAGCACCGGCGCCAGGCGCCGTTCCGGATCGAGATGCCGCACCAGGCTGGGCTGGAACGGCGCGATCATGCCGTTGGCAGCCTGTTCGATGATCCAGCGGTCGTTCTTGAGCATCGCGAAGGGCGGCCAGTGGGCGGGGCGCTACGAGGTGCCGCGCAGCAGTTGGGTGACCTGATCCGCCATCGCCATCAGGGCGGGCGGCATGGCCGGTCCTGTCAGGATGACATCCAAGTGGGCCGGGCGCTGTTCCAAGGTGGCGGTGACTTCCGCCACCGGCAGGTAGCCCAACTCCACCGCCAGCCCGAGTTCATCCAGCACCAGCAGATCAACGCTGCCCTCCAGCAGCTGCCGGCGGCTGTAGTCCCACACCTCCCGCACGGCCTGGCGAGGATCAAGCGCCTCGTTCTCGTGCGCCTGGCCATTGCCGCCAGGGGGGCTGCCTGGGGCTGGCAGGTCCTCGTCGCGGCTCGCGGCCATCGGTCGAGCCGACTCCGCCAGGCAGGCCAGGGTGGCCGGCCGCAACCATTGCAGCCGGCCGCACAGCCAGAGACTGCCCTCCAGCCCCTGGTCGACGCCCCCCTTGAGCAACTGGCTGATTAACACCCTGCTGCCCAGTCCAGCGGTGCGCAGGGCCTGGCTGAACACTGCCGCGAAGCTGCCGCGAAATGGGGCCGTATGGATCTGCAGCAGCCCCTCCGGTCGTGGCACCAGGCGCCGAACCGGCGACGGCGCCAGTCGCAGGACCGGTTCCTGGCCTCCGCTAGCGCCACTGGCGGCCGTTGGCTCTTGGCTCGCCGATGGCCCATCGGATGGCCCGGGGCGACCGTCGGCCTCGTTCCGCATGGGCTGGCGGGAGTTGAAGAGGCTGACGGTCATGGACAACCAATCGCGGGGAGAGGGGGCAGGAGGGCTCAGGCGCGGCGCCGTTCGCTGGGCGCGGATGCGCTCGCTGGGCGCTGGGGCGTTCGCTGGACGCTGAGGCGTTCGCTGGGCGAGGCGGCGGTGAGGACGCCTCGCTAAGGATCTCGGCTCTAGGCCAGATCCGCAGGGGGCCATGGCGGAGAGGGGCCGGGAGAGGTGGCCAGGGAGGCGGGTCTTGCGATCGAGCCCATGACCTGAATGTAGCGGTTGTGGGCAACCTCGCCAGCCATCAGACACTACCCCTAGCGCATACGTCCGTACCAGTATCAGGCTTTGGCACTGCCGCGCTGGCCCTTGCCAGCTGTGGCCCCATGGCCGTGGGGCCCGGCCGGGCGGTGCCGCGCCTGCCAGGTCCTGGGCGGCATTGGCTTTGCTGCGTCGCCCGGGGGTCGAGGCGTCCTAACCGGCATTGGCTGGCCTGAAGGCTTGATGGCACAGGGCCGCCCCGGCCGTGGCATCGCTGCCGTAAAAGTGTGGGTTGCTACAAAGTTGGCGGGGGGGCGATTCGTAACCTTCGGTACACGAGAAGTCGGCATGGTCAGTGCCTCTCGCGGCTTTAGCCGCACTGCCAGTACGCCATCCACGGGGGCTCCTGGTGCGGTGTCCTCCATAGGCACCCATGGTTCAGGCCAACTTTCGCTGCCTGAAGTCATCCGCGGCTTGGCTGGTAGCAGCGTTGAAACCATCGAACGGGGCAAAACCATCTTTTTCCCGGGTGATCCCGCTGAGCGCGTCTACCTGCTGCGTCGCGGCGCTGTGCGGCTGTCCCGGGTTTATGAGTCGGGAGAGGAGATCACTGTGGCACTGCTGCGGGAGAACAGCTTGTTTGGGGTGCTTTCGTTACTCACCGGTCAACGCTCCGATCGCTTCTATCACGCCATTGCCTTCACCCGCGTCGAGCTGATCACGGCGCCAGCCACCTCGCTGCGCCGGGCCATCGAGCAAGACGCCAGCGTCGGCTTGCTGCTACTGCAGGGGCTCTCCTCCCGCATCCTGCAAACGGAAACCATGATTGAGACCCTCACCCACCGCGATATGTCGTCCAGGCTGGTGAGTTTCCTGCTGGTGCTCTGCCGCGACTTCGGCGTGCCGAGCCACGAGGGCATCACGATCGATCTGCGCCTCTCCCATCAGGCCATCGCTGAGGCGATCGGCTCCACCCGGGTCACGATCACCCGCCTGCTGGGCGACCTGCGCAATGACGGCCTCGTGCAGATCGACCGCAAAAAGATCACGGTGTTCGATCCCATCGCCCTGGCCAAGCGCTTTAGCTGAACCGGCAGCCTGCGGCGGCTGTGGCACGGGTTGGCTGGTGTCAGGCCCTGACTTAACCGGGGCGCGGGGATACTGGGGGCTTCCCGGAGCCGATCGTGTCGGGCTGGCTGCTGATCCTGGCGCTGCTCGTGCTTGGCGGCGTGCTGTCCACCCTGGGGGACCGCCTCGGCAGCAAGGTGGGCAAGGCGCGGCTCAGTCTGTTCAACCTGCGCCCCCGCGACACGGCGGTGCTGATCACGGTGCTCACCGGCAGCCTGATCAGCGCCATGTCCCTCGGGCTGATGCTGTTGGTGAGCCAGCAGTTGCGGGTTGGGCTGTTCCAGCTCGATCAGATCCAGGCCCGTTTGCGGGAGAGCCGCAGCGCCTTGCAGAGCAGCCAGACGGAGCTGCGACGCAGTCGCGCCGAGCTGGAGCGGGCCCGCCGCACCCGCATGGAGGCTGAGCGCAGCCGAGACAAGGCCCTCATCAGCCAACGCCACGCCCGCGGCCAGCTCAAGGATGCTGAACAGCGGGTCGATCACCTGCGTCAGGAGCTGCTGCCCCTGCAGCGGCAGCGCGTTCGGCTGGAGCGGGAACGGGACCGGCTCAGCCGTGATGTGCGCGGTCGCGACGCCGAGATCCGGCGCACCGAAGCCGAACTCGCGAGCGTGCGCTCCCGTATCGCCTCGGGCGAAAAGGAACTCAAGTCCCTGGAGGGGAATGTCATCGCCCTGCGCCGTGGCGATGTGGTGATCGCCAGTGGCCAGCCCCTGGCCACCGCCAAGGTGGCGGGCCAGCGGCCGGGGCAGGCCCAGGACGTGATCAATGCTCTGCTGCGCCAGGCCAACGCCTCGGCATTTCAGCTGCTGCTGCCCGGCCAGGCGCCGAACCGTCAGATTCTGCTGGTGCCTCGCGATGACATCAGCCGGCTGGCGGGCCTGCTCGCCCAGCCGGGCAGCTGGGTGGTGAGCATTCGCTCCGCTGCCAATGTGGTGCGGGGTGAACAGCGGGTGCTGGGCTTTCCCGATCTGCGCCCCAATCGGATCGTGGTGCGCCAGGGGGAGGTGATGGCCCGCACGGCCCTCGAGCCGGATGTGCGTTCGCCAGCGGAGGTCCGCAGCCGCTTGAATCTGCTGCTGGCGGCCGCCTACGCCAAGGCCCAGCGGCAGGGCACGCTGGTTGATGGTCTGGAGTTCGACCCCAATCAGTTCAACAGCCTGGGACGGGATCTCAGCGAACGCCCCCGCGGTCAGGCGGCGCTGCTGGAGGCGATTGCCCGGCAGGATGCCGAAACCCCTGATCCGATCGTGGTGGAACTGCGTTGGCAGCGCAGCGATCTGAACAGCCCGGCCCGTTCGCTTTGACCCCTACCGGCCCGCAGCCCCAGCTTCACCGCCGCGGTTCTCCAGGCGGGACGCACTGACCAT
>JBIIIX010000005.1:0-28740 GCA_044234415.1 Cyanobium sp. | reverse complement strand
GGTCGGTCATTCAGAGCCTCTTTCAGCCTGGCCGCCATGGGGCAACAGCCGGCCTCCGCTCGCCTCGCAGCGACAGCACCAGGCCTCGAAGCCAGCCGCCGCCACCGCTTCGCCCACCTGGTCCAGGGCGGCGGCGGCGGCGGCTGGCGTGGCGAAGAGGGCGAATAAACTGGGTCCGGAGCCGCTCATCGCCGCCCCCAGAACGCCATCGGCGCCACGCAGCAGCCGCAGCCCTGTCGCCACACAGGCCACCTCGGGCTCCACCACAGCCTGGAGGTCATTGCGCAGTGGCGGTAGGGGCCGCTCAGCACGCAGCGCCGCCAGCAGCCCCCCCTGGCGCAGGGCCTGGCGGCGCTGTTCGAAGTCGCTCTCGCTGCTGAGGTAAAAATCGCCGCGATGCTCCCGGCAGCGCCCGTAGGCCCAGGGGGTGGACACCTGCACCTCTGGATGCTTGATCAGCAGGACGCCGAATCCGGGCGGCTCCAGCACACCCTCGGGCGCCTCGAGCCGTTCGCCCCGCCCGAAGCAAAGCCGGGTGCCCCCCTCCAGGCAGAAGGGCACGTCTGAGCCCAGGCCAGACGCCAGCTGATGCAGCTCGGCGTCGTCACAGGGAAGCTGCCAGAAGTGGCGCAGGCCGATCAGGGTGGCTGCGGCGTCGCTGGATCCGCCGGCCAGGCCGGCGCCGATCGGGATGCGCTTGTCCAGCTCCAGAACCGCGCCGGGAAGCTGGGCGAACCCTTGGCGGGCGGCCCAGTCCCGCAGGACGCGGGCGGCCCGCAGGATCAGGTTGTCGTTGCCCACGCTCAGGTCGGCGTGATCGCAGCGCAGTTCAACCGCCCCATCGGCGTGAGGGCGGATCCGCAGCAGATCGGCCAGGTCGAGGCTTTGCATCACCATCGCCAGCTCGTGGAAACCGTCCGGCCGCAGCCCCAGCACCTCCAGATGCAGGTTGATCTTGGCGGGTGCCACCACGGTCAGCTGCGTCGAAGCGGCCCCCATCGCCCCGTGGGGTGGAGCGCTCTGGGGGTGTTGGGATGGCTTGGGTTCTGGCGGGTTTGGAGGCTCTGGCGAAGGCTCTGGCGAAGGCGGTTGCGAAGGCAGTGGCGAAGGCAGTGGCGAAGCTGGTGGCGGTGGCGCGGAAGGGCTCAAGCCGGGTCAGGGTCGGCGGTGGTCCCATCCTGCGCCGGCAGCGCATCGGCCGGCTGAGCTTGGCCCGGCAGGGCTTCGCCAGCCAGCCCATCGGCCGGCACATCTAGGGCCGGTTGCTCTAGGGCCGATAGCCCATCGGCCGGCAGCCCACCGGTCGGTAGCCCACCGGTCGGCAGGGCCGCGGAGCGCGTTAACCCCTCCTCCAGTTCCAGCCAGCGCTCCAGCGGCAGATCCTGGGGGCGCAGGCTGAGGTCCACCTGGGCTGCGGCGGCCACGGCCTCCAGCCGCGCCGGCGGCAGCAGCCCGGCCAGGGTGTTGCGCAGCATCTTGCGGCGGGCGGCGAAGCAGCGGCGCAGCAGCTGATCGAGCTGGCGGGCCCGGTCCGGCGCCAGCCGCTCCGCCGCCGCCAGGGGTTCCAGCACCACCACCTCGGACATCACCTTCGGAGGCGGCTGGAAGCTGCGCGGCGGCACCACGCAGACGCGCTGGCAGCGGGCCAGCAGGGCCATGCGCAGCGTCAGGGCCGAGAAGGCCGATTGGCCAGCGCTGGCTGTCAGCCGCTGACCCACCTCCTGCTGCACCAGCAGCACGAGGCGGCTGAACGGCTGGGGTGGGGGCTGGTCCAGCCGGCCCACCAGCCGCTCCAGCAGTGGGCCAGTGATGTTGTACGGGATGTTGGCCACCACTTTGTCGGGGAGGCGGCCCAAGGGCGTAAGCAGCGGAACCTTGAGGGCATCACCCTCCAGCAGCTGAAAGCGGGGCTCGGCGCCGAAGCGCTGCCGCAGCCCCGCCGCCAGATCCCGATCGAGCTCCACCGCCACTAGGCCCGCCGCCGGGCTGGCCAGCAACCGTTCGGTCAGCACGCCGCGGCCTGGCCCCACTTCCAGCAGCCATTCGCCGGGCTGGATCGCCGCCGCCGCCACGATCCTCTCCAGCACCTGGGGATCCACCAGCCAGTGCTGGCCAAAGCGCTTGCGGGGCCGGTGACCTGAGAAAGCCATCGCCGCGATGCCGTTCCCCCCCAGCCTGCTCCCTGGTCCGTCCGGGGGCGCTCACAATTCTGACGATCGCCTCCTCCCCCGGCCGATGTCCGTTTCCGACCCCCTGCGCTGGCTGTTGGCCGCGGCGCTGGTCGCCCTGATGGCCCCCCTGACCAGCCATGCCGGTAGCTCCACCGCCGAATCCGTATGGGATCGCCGCAACGCCAGGGCTCGGGCCTTGGAGCAGGTTCCCCGGGGGGCGGTGATCACCGGCGAGCGGTGCATGGAGATCGGCATGCGCGGCAATGAAGAGCGCTATCGCTGCACGCTCTGGTACACCCTCCCCACCCCAAATACGCCCCCAGCGCCCGCCGCCCAACCCTGAGCCGGCGGCGTCAGCACCTTGGGCCCGACCCTGCCGCTGGGGTGCTCCAGCCGCCGGATCCAGAGGCAGGGACAAGCGCCAGGACCAGTGGCAGGGACACGCCGCCGGGACCAACCGCCGAGGCCAATCGCATCTCGGCCTCCTCGCCGGATGCCCAAGCCCGTCCAGAGAGCAGTGGCCTTGCGTCACCAACACCGCCTCCCTGGGAGCTCAGTCGAGAACCCGCACCCAGCGCACCCGGCCCCGGGCCGGCGGCAAGGGCACCAGGGCAGCCACCACCTCCACGCTGGCTTCGCCCCAGTGGGGGTGTTCCGCCAACCAGCAATGGCCGCAGCGCACCAGCCGCCGCCGCTTGAGCGGGCCGAGGGCGGCGAGGCCGTGAGCATCAGGCCCGGCCCGGCGCCGGCCTTTCACCTCCACCAGTAACAGCCGCTGGGGCTTGGCCAGCACCAGGTCGAGCTCTCCCCAGCGGCAGCGCCAGTTGCGGTCTTGCAGTTGCCAGCCCTGCTCCCGCAGCAGGCGCAGGGCGCGCTGTTCAGCCCAGCTGCCGGAGCGCTGGCATCCAGTCCGGCCCATGGACGATATGGCTGGCGTGGATTTAAGGGTTCCCCAGCCCGTCCCCAGCCTCTGGCAGCCAGGTTGCCGCTCGCCTCGGCGATGCTTCGGCGGCGATCCCTGGCGGGGCCGTTTCTGCCGGGTCCCCCCTGAGACGCTTTTCAACAGGCCTTGAGGGCCCCCGAGCAACCTCGCCCTACTTAGGGTTGGCCCCAGCCCAAGCGCGCCAATGCCCCCCTGCTTGCTCCGTCCGATGCAGCCCCAGCGACGGGTGACTTGGCGTCTGAGGATGTGTTTGTTCGCTTGGCTGGTGCCGGTGTTGTTGCTCGTCTGGGTTGAACCGGCCCTGGCGGCGATGGATTACGCCAAGCAGGTGCTCATCGGCGCCGATTTCCAGGGGGCTGATTTGCGTGAGGTGACCTTCAGCCTCACCAACCTGCGCGAGGCCAATCTCTCGGGAGCCGATCTGCGCGGCGCCAGCCTGTTTGGGGCCAAGCTTCAGGACGCCGATCTGCACGATGCCGATCTGCGCGGCGCCACACTCGACTCGGCGGTGTTCGACGGCACGGATCTGCGCCAAGCGCGCCTCGAAGATGCCTTTGCCTTCAACACCCGCTTCATCAACGTGCGCATCGATGGCGCGGATTTCACCAACGTGAGCCTGCGCCCTGACGCCTTGCGCAGCCTTTGCGGCGTCGCCAGCGGCCACAACCTCAGCAGCGGCCGCGCCACCCGCGCCACCCTCGACTGCCCCTGAGATGAGTTTCGATTCCCGCAGCCGTGAACGGCTTGAGGCCCTGGGTCGCACCCTGCCCCAGAAGCTGCCCACCCCCCAGCAAGCCAAGCCGCCGGTTGAGCCCAGCCCAGCCGCCGGTCGCCATCGCCTCGAAACGGAGCAGGATCCTGAAGCCCTCTTCAGGGAGCTGATCACAGCCAGCGCCGATGGCTCTGTGCCAAGCCATCTGCTGGAGCGTTTGCGGGAGTTGGAGTCGAGTCGCCCCCAGGAGCCGTGGCGCCAGTCGCGGGATGCCGGGTTGGTTGGATCCGGGTTGGCGGCTGAACGGCTCGCCTCAAGCGCTGGCAACAGGGACCCTGTCGGCTCCTCCGCCGGCAAGGCCGGTCCGTCTCCCCGCCGCGGCAAGGCCGCCCAGGCCATTCCGCCGCGACGACCCGGCATCGATGCGGAGCAGCAGGCCCTGTACAGCAGCTTCGAGGAGCTGTTGAGGGACGCGGATCCGGACGACTGAGGAGCGGCGGAACTGTTCTGCCCCGCCACAGCTTCGAAGCGATTCGCCTGCGGGCTATCTCAACCACTGTTGAAGTTTCAGCTCGATGAGTGGACCGTCCGGGATCCTGATGTCCAAGTTTGTATGGACGTGAATACTCCGCCTCTGCCGCTGCAGCACAGATCCCATTCCTCTGTCGACCCAACCCCTGTGCACACCCCCTGAGGGCTCTGCGTTACGGATCGCTGACTTCAGCCCAATGGCCTGGCCCCATTGGGCGCCAGGCCATTGGGCTGAGATCAGGCCCACGCATCCTGGCCAAAGCTGTTGCGGTCTGCATTGGCGGGGCCTGACAGCCGGCCTGTTCAGCGGGAGCTCCATCGATGCCCCTCCCTCGCGGGCTGTGGCGTGGACCTATGGATGTATTGCAGCCAGCCTGCTAGATCCGCCAAGCGAAGCTTGACCTGCTATACTCTGCCAGCGAAGCTTGAATTTCTGATCCAGAGTGATGCAAAATCCCTCGCTGTCTCTCAAAACTCTTTTCAGTTATACGCGTGTTGCAACTCTGCTGAGCTCAGCTGGATTGGCACTGTTAGCCGTATCGGGCATGCCAACAGCCGCTGAGGCGGCTATCACCAAAGTGAACGCAGGCATCAGCTTCAACAAGCTATATGAGGTTTATCTAAGCGACTCAACCCTCACCTGGACCAGTGCCCAGGATTATGCCACTAATACATTGGCAGCCAAGCTAGTTTCCATCGAAGGCGCTGGCGAAAATCAGTTTGTTTCCACACTCATCAGGGATTCTTCGCTGTGGGTTAATTCAGGTAGCCCTGCTCGCAATTACATCGGTCCTTACATTGGCCTTCGTCAACTTCCTGGCAGCAGCGAGCCTAGTGGCGGTTGGCTTTGGGAGAACGGATCGCCCCTGACGGGCTTCTCGAACTGGTTCTTTAATCAGCCTGACAATTATAATGATGATAATGTAGCTGTTTTTTACAACGGCTTTCAACGAGCCTCTGCCAATACCCCTTGGGGCGACGTATATAATGGGGCTTCGATCTCAGTTGGACCTGGTTCCCCAGGGGCCAATCCGTTTCTCGCCAACTCTTTCGTCGTTGAATCTCCTTTTCCTCAGGCCTCGATCAATGAGGTTGCCTCAGGCACTCTGAACGGGATCTTTTATCAAGTTTTCAACGCTGGTACTCCGATAACTTGGTCTGGTGCTCAAGCCTATGCTCAAAGTATGGGTGCGAACCTGGTTTCGATTAGGGATGCAGCCCAAAACACTTACATTTCTTCGTTGATTACTGACACCTCTTTGTGGCGCAACGTGGGTACTGGCTCAGCCCCTAATTACATCGGTCCTTACATCGGATTGCAGCAGCTCCCCGGTTCCCCCGAGCCTGGCGACGGCTGGATCTGGGAAGATGGTGCTTCGATTGATGGTTTTAAAAATTGGTTCTTCAATCAACCTGATGAATTGAACGCTGACAATGTTGGTGTTTTTTATAATGGTTCTGTAACCGCTATTGCCAATTCAACCTGGGGAGATGTGTTTGATGGCCTGAAAATCCTCTCAGGTCCAGGATCACCTGCATCTAACCCCTTCCTGGCAACTTCCTTTGTTGTCCAATCTGATCTCCCGACGGTCCCACTGGGTGGGCCGCCGTCCTTGGGAGCGTCCTCGACGGTACCGGGACCTCTACCGTTGATGGGTGCCCTCGCAGCCTATCGATGGTCCAGGCGCCTGCGCCGCAGCTGCACCACAAATGCCACGAGCAGATCGCATCTGCTGCCCAATGTTGGCCTGCCTGTTCATGGCCGGACAAGCTGAGTGACCTTCTAATCGGTTCATTGCGATCGAGATCCTGTTGGCTTGGGTGACTAACTTGAACGGTTTACATCCAAGCCATCTTTGTGGATTAATCACATTTAGATAAATACTCTCTTCCACTCTGCATGCGCCGCCTGATTCAGGCATCAAGATGATTTCAGGTCTGCCTTTATCCAGACAGGAAACTGGCGACTAACTTGTCTAAGCATGGTTATTCCGCCTTGGCTAGTTGATAGTCCAAATCGACAATCTACTCGCCTGTTTGCTCCGTATCTGAACATTCAACATCAGATCTTATCCTTGCCTGACAGCCAACTTCTCACAGATCAGGCTCAGGCCACATGAATCCGTGCCTAGCCTATCTTTGTTTCGACAGCATTTTGGCGACGCCGATCAGACAAGAACTGTTTTCTCGTTTCTGCTGCAAGCTTAGAATCGCCCTTTGGGCGCCCTTAGGTAAAGATCGCTGAGACGAATGTTATGCCGCTTGCAGACAGCCCCAATGTTCACGAGTCAGATAAATTTTCTCGGCCCATAACTTCGGGATTACCGCTATGTAGCAGCGTGCATGCCACGAACGATTGGCCTGATGTGCACTGATCGGATCACATTCAAGCCTAAACAGACGATCCGGGTTCGTTGCATTCGTCGACACAGGTCTGATCGGCCAGCAGGTGTGCGTCCGCTTGCTAAGCAGCCGCTCATAACGGTTGTGATCCAATCGAGATGATCCAAACATGTATTTGCCTCATCTTTTTGACTTCTTATGCTTAGCCCATTCAATGGCCCCCAGGAGTCCAAAAAATGGTATCCTCAATCACATATAGCCCCCCTTTTTTGGGGGGTTGCTTTGGGATGATCGTTCTGCTAGAAAACAGGTAGACTTCCGTTAAGGTTGTCATTTGCCCTCAATAGCCTTATATCATGGCTGCCTACCAGTTTCGCAGTGGCCTCTCCCGCTGTTTGATCTTTGTTAGAAATGTAGTCTTTGTATCCATGATCGCCTTATCTCCCGGTAAAGCGGCCACCATGCGGGTGAGTACGGGTATCAGCCACGACAAGTTCTATGAGGTCTACAAAGCCGACCAACCCTTGCGATGGTCAGACGCCCATGACTATGCTGTCAATATTCTACAAGCCAAACTTGTTTCGATCGGAGATGTCAAAGAAAACATATTTGTTTCTTCGCTGATCAAGAATATGTCTCTTTGGGTTGACTCCAACAGCCCAGCGGGAAATCTCATTGGTCCTTACATTGGACTACGTCAACTCCCCGGCAGCAGTGAGCCCAGTGATGGCTGGCGTTGGCAGAACGGTTCGTCTCTGACCGGCTATTCAAACTGGTTCCCAAACCAACCGGATGACTATAATGGCGACAATGTTGCTGTTTTTTATAACGGTAGTCAAGGTCCTTCGGCCAATACGCCTTGGGGTGATGTTCTTGACAGTTTTACTGTTTCTACCGGGCCCCACTCCTCTGGTCCCAATCCTTTTCTGGCCAATTCATTTATCGTCGAATATTCCTTTCCTCTGGCGGCCATTGCCAAGGTCGCCTCAGGTGTGAACAATGGAACTCGTTTTGAAGTCTACAGAAGCGATACGCCGCTGACATTTACACAAGCTCAAACTTACTCGCGAGATATCCTCGGCACCCATATGGCTGTCATCAAGGATGCAGCTCAAAACGCTTTTGTGTCTTCGCTGATCACCGATCCAACGCTTTGGTGGGATTCCAGCAGCCCTGCTTGTAACTACATTGGTCCATACATTGGTCTTTATCAACTGTCGGGCAGCTCTGAACCTGGTTCGGGCTGGTATTGGGAAGATGGAACACCTTTAGATGGCTATAAAAATTGGTTCTTCAATCAGTCAGATAACTACAATGGTGACAATGTTGGGGTCTTCTACAATGGCCTTGAAACAGCCCTTGGCGAGTCAAAATGGGGTGATGTTTTTAACGGCTGGACAATTGATGTAGGCCCCTACTCGCCAGCTTCTAATCCATTCCTTGCTAACTCGTTTGTTGTGCAATATTCACAGGATGTGCCAGCCCCCCTACCAGCCATGGGGCTTCTCGTCGGCTTTCGTTGGTCTAGGCACCTGCACCAACGCTGTTGCGCACGGCAACGGAAACTCAGCGATCGTCAGGCAACAGTACCCAATCACGGTTGAACGGTCGTTCCGACTGGCGGGCCCTGGGTCGAGTGCCCCCGTGGGATTCCATCCAAGGGGGCTAGGCCGTTTTTGTGAAGAAACCTGTACTGTCAACGCCGCGTAACTGCCCCGGATGAGACGCCAACTCGGGCTATCCGAGCGGCGATCGGTTGCGCAGAACGGACGAAGACCCCGCAATTCACCCGAGGACAAGCCGATCGACACCAGTGAAAGCCGGGGCGCAGGAGATCCAGAGTACCCGCCCCCAAATCGGAAGCCTTTCTGTATTTGTGTTGTTTTTCGCGGCTCCGATGCCGCCCTGTTGACCGAGTGCTACGTTGAAATTTCCTGCCCACGGTTTTCGATGGCTTTCGAATCTCGCAGTGCGCCCTCCTCCTCCCTCCCGGCCCAAAACATGAACTTTTTTAACCCGATCAAGACGCATTCGACACTTTTTGCAACAGGTGCAGCCATGCTGTTGTTGGCTGGCGCTGCCACAGCCCCGGCTCAAGCTGCTGGTTATAGCAAGGTGAGTTCCGGCATGTATAACGGAAAAACCTATGAAGTTTGGAAAAAAGACATGGGTACCTTAACTTGGACTGATGCGAAAAACTACGCCATCAGCACTCTAGGTGCCCCCTTGGTGTCTTTCAACACGCAAGCCGAAAATAACTTTGTTGCAACCTTGATCCAGGATGCCTCACTCTACACAGCGGCTACGAGTCCCCCGGCTGTGGCGAACAACTACGTCGGTCCCTACATCGGGCTCCAGCGTCTTGGCAATTCCGGCCCTAATGTTGGCTGGCAGTGGTTGGATGGCACGCCTCTAGCATTAAGTGATGCATTGTGGGCAAACTGGTATGCACCCGCCATGCAGCCCGATGCTATGGATGGTGACAATGTTGGCCTGTTTTACAATGGATCGAACGGCACTCTCTACCCGACGGGGGGCATGGCCGGATTCCCGAGCTCCTGGGGTGATGTCTTCGACGGCGCGACCCTTGCTGGGGGCGGAGCAAATCCCTACCTCGCCAACTCTTTCGTGATCGAGAAAGTTCCTGGCCCCCTGCCGGTGCTGGGGGCTCTGGCAGCCTTCCGCATGTCTAGGCGCCTGCGCCGCAGGAGCAGTGTTGCTGTGCGGAGCATCTGAATTCGCTTGCAGGATAGCTAACTTTCCGCTGATAAGCCCGATCTGGCTGCACCCCGAGGTGTTGCCTTTTCGGGTTCTTTTTTGACCTCAAGCCTTGCAATACAGCCATGGCACCCTGGCCCTACGGCCAGGGTTTAATCAACGCGGCTGCGGCTTCGTTGCTCCCGCTGCCCAGCGCCGCATCGCTGACTGCCGGATCCCCGCGACCATTGAGAGGTTCTGGTCAGCCCACAACCCCGCTGGCCGGGGCGTAGCGCCATGAACGATCCGATTCATGCCGGTTCGGGTCTTTTCATTCCGAGTTTGGCCTTGTCCCAATGCCGGGTAGACGCTTAATCAGGTGTTGATTTGCAGTGGCCATTGCCAGCCATAAGCATGTCCAGCTCGGTCAAGGCCCGTACAACCGAAGCCACTCCTTTGCCGTGCTCTGGCCCAGCTTCGCTCAAATGTTTGGCCGCCACTGGCAGGCCTCAAGTTGGCTCACCGCCCAGCGCAAGGAAGGCGCTAACGGGCGAGCCTCATTGAGCCGCGAGCTGTGGATCGAACCGCTGCGCAGTTCCGCCGGCGTCGCCAGGGTTAAATCCTGGCCTTCCAGCAGGGTCAAATCCTGCAGCGGCACGGTCAAGAATCCAAGAAAAAAGCTGGCCAGGCGTTGGGAATTGCGGTGATGGCACCAAAACCGCAAGTTGCCAGCCTCGTACCTGATTTCCTCGATCAACTCACGACGCAAGGCTTGTTCGGGACTCTCACCAGGATCCAGATGGCCCCCGAACAGCCCCCAGGTTCCCGGTGCGGCGATGCCCTCGATGTCATCGCGGAGTTGCAGCAACCAACGACCCTCCACCTCAAGCAACGCCAGAGCAACCCAGGGCAGCCCCGTGGACCGGGGATCCTCCGGCGAATCGGCCATCAACGCCTCCAGATCCGGCTCTCCTTCCACCATGCCAAGCCTGCCGATGCCCATGGATTCTGCTGTGCTCCTGGCGCCAGCGGACCTGATTCAGCCCAGATCCAGCAGCAGCTGTTCGGTGGAGCTGGCTCCGGCCGGGCGCCCGGCCCTGCGGCGGCCAGCGCTGGCGCGCAGCCCGGCCCGCCGTGACCCATGGCGGGCCTGAATCGCATCGGCGTGGTCGGCGAAGCCCTCCGTGTGCCTCAGGCTCCAAAGCCGCTCCCGGGCCAGGCGGGCGGCTTCCGCCACGGCCACGATCGGCTCCGGATAGTCCACTCCAAGCCGGCAGCCATAGCGCTCCTGGCAGGAGCTGGAGAGCGTCCAGGGTTCATGGCAGCGCAGCCCTGGCAGGCCGCGCAGCTCCGGCAGCCAGCGGCGGATGAACACCCCATCCGGGTCGTGGTCCTGGCCCTGCTTGATCGGGTTGTACACGCGGATCGTGTTGATGCCGGTGGTGCCCGCCTGCATCTGGCACTGGCTCCAGTGGATGCCCGGCTCGTAATCCACGAACAGCCGAGCCAGCACTAGGCCGCTGTCCCGCCAGGGCAGCCAAAGCTGATAGGTCGCCACAGATTGCAGCATGGCCCGCATGCGGAAGTTCAGCCAGCCGCTAGCGCTCAGGCAGCGCATGCAGGCATCCACAAACGGAATGCCGGTGCGCCCGGTGGCCCAAGCCGCCAGTCGCGTTGCATCGCTCGGGCGCAGGCCGGCCGTGAGCGGATGCAGTTCCTGGAACTCCAGGCTGGGCTCGCTTTCCAGCTTTTGAATGAAGTGGCAGTGCCAGTGCAGGCGCTCTTCAAATCGCCCCAACGCCCGCGCCCAGGCCCCATCAGCGGCTGTGGACCTGGCGAGCAGCTCCGCCCGCCGAAGGCGGCTGCGCTGCACCACCTCCCGCAGCGACAGGGTTCCCCAGGCCAGGTGCGCCGACAACCGCGAACAACTGTCGAAGGCGGTGAGCGGGCTGGAGAGGCCGCGCTGGTACGTCCGGCTTCGCTGCTGGAGGAAGCTCTCCAGTAGCGCCAGGCCGTTGCTTCGGCCTCCCGGCTGCCGCAACGGGCAGGGGTCCGGCGCCAGTCCAAGCTCCGCCGCCGTCGGCAGCACCCCGGCCGCCACTCCCCTAAGGGGCCGCAGCGGTCG
The DNA here is from genome assembly GCA_044234415.1 of Cyanobium sp. Classification (GTDB taxonomy): domain Bacteria; phylum Cyanobacteriota; class Cyanobacteriia; order PCC-6307; family Cyanobiaceae; genus Cyanobium. The sequence goes on along the minus strand of JBIIIX010000005.1, from coordinate 17,218 downwards.
GGGGGACGTCTGCCGGGGTTCGGCCATCAGCGCCTCCCAGCGCCGCGCCCAGCCATCGCGGCTGGCCAGCCGCCGGACCACCCCGAAGCTCGCCAGTTCGGTCCAGGCGATGCCGTGCTGGCGCGTCCAGGCCGCCACCTGGCGGTCGCGGTTATAGGTCCAGCCATTGCCGGTTTCCTGATGGCTCCACAGGCCCGCGATCGGCCAGTGCCGCTGGATGCGCTCCAGCACTGCGGTGACCTGGCCGACCCGCACCACCAACGGCTGCCCCAAGGCGGCCAGCTCCGCCCGCAACTCCTCCAAGCTCTCCCGGCAGAACTGCCACTGACGGGCTGAGGCATCGGGCTGGCGCCACAGCTCCGGCTCCACCACCACCAGGGGCAGCACGGGCCCCAGCCGGCTGGCCAACAGCAGCGGCCCATGGTCCGCCAGGCGCAGGTCCCGCTTGAACCAGACGACCTGAAGGGGCTCCATGGTGGGGGACCCTAGGCCGCTCGGCGGTGCCAGTGCGGCGATCGCCGTTCGACTGGCGCCTAGACCTGACGCATCACCTGGGCCCACAGCTCGGCGGCCAGGGCGCCGGCGGCCGCTTCGGCGGGGTGGTTGTCGTCGTTGCCGAACCAGATCCCGGTGAGGACGCCCCGTTGGGGCGAGTAACCAATGAACCAGGCATCGACGCCATTGTTGGTGGTGCCGGTTTTGCCGCGGGCATCGGCGATCACGGCGGCGGGGCGGCCCGTGCCGATCGCCACCGCCCGCTGCAACATCGCGTCCATCGATGCGGCAATGGCGGGATCGAGCAACTGCTGGGGCTTCTCGGGCAGGGGGCGGAAGATGCCGCTGGCCGGGCATTGATCCAGCAGGGTCTCCGAACGGCATACGCCGAGGTCGTAGATCCGCTCGACGCCGTGCATCGGTACCGTGCGGCCAGCGTTGGCCACCACGGCATAGGCCCGCGCCAGCTCGTAGAGCAGCACCTCGTTACCGCCCAACACCATGTTCGGATCGGGCTGGAGGGTGTCGCTGGAGATGCCGAGGCGACGGGCCATGGCGATCACCCTTTCGAACCCCACCCGCTCGGCCAGGTGCAGGGCGATGGGATTTTCCGAATACGCCAGCCCGTCTGCCATCGTCATCCCCCCGGCCCCGCCCCCGCGTTGGCAGCCGACAAGCAGCTGATAGATCGGCGCACAGGAGATCACTTCGCTGCTGGGGATGCCCCGCTCCAACGCCGCCAGGTAGGTGAAAAGCTTGAAGGTGGAGCCTGGCTGGCGCAGCGATTGCACCCGATCGAAGCGGTAGTCGCCGCCGCCTACGTAGGCCAAGATCCGGCCGCTGCTCACCTCCAGGCTGATCAGGGCGCCCTGGGTGATGCCCAGGGGCCGGGCGCGGGTCTCGAGAAAGCGTTGCAGCAGCCGCTGGGCCTCGGCCTGGAGGCGCGTGTCGATGGTGGCGACCACGTGATAGTTGCCACCCTCGCGGTTGGGGTCGATGTTGAGGGAAAAGCGTGAACCCTCCAGCTCCCATAGTGCATAGTCGCTGAAGAAGGGATAGCTGCGATAGCGCGATTGGCGGCAGGCCGCAGTGTCGTAAATCAGCGGCTGACGAATCGCATGGCGGTACTGATCCTGGCTCAGGTATCCCTCCTCCAACATGCGGCGCAGCACCAGGTCGCGGCGCAGTTTCGGGGTCCAGATCTGTTCATCCTCCAGTGGTTGCTCCTGCCGACCGCTACGCCGTTGCCGCTCCAGGCGCTCGGCGCGCAGCTGGCCGGGGGTTGGGGCACAGATGTTGTACCCATTCGGGCTTGGCAGGAGACCCACCAGATAGGCGGCTTCGCCCGCATCCAATTGCCGGGCCGGCTTGCGGAAGTAGAGCTGAGCCCCCTGCTCGAAACCCTCCGCTCCCAGGCCGAGATAGGCCCGGTCGAGATACATCTTGAGGATCTCATTTTTGTTGAAGCGGGTTTCCAGTTGCCAGGCCACGGGCAGCTCGCGCAGCTTGCGGGCGAACACCCCCCAACGGTTGGGCCGGCCGGCCCCATCGAACTCGGCGATCCGGACCCAGGGCCAGGGCGAGTTGGGATTGCCGTTCTTCACCCAGGGGTACACCATCCGCGCCACCTGTTGGGTGATGCCACTGCCGCCGCCGCTGCGGCGGATCAACGAGCGCACGGTGCCGCCGATGTCGAGGCCGCTGTTCCAGCCGAAATGCGCATCCTCGGAGGCCAACAAGGCCTGGCGCAGCACCAGCGGGTAATCCTCCAGCCGGGCCATCGCCGTGGCCGCCCCCTCCCTGGAATCGATCCGCTGTCCTTGGGGGCTGATGATCTTGACCGGCCCACCGATGAAGTCGACCCGGGAGCCACCCGAAATGCTGCTCAGCGCCAGCAGCGAGCTGATCACCACGCCGGAGCCCAACAGCGCCATCACGCCCACTCCGCGGCTCAGCCGCTCCAGCGGGCTGGGGGGGTGCACGTAGCGCAGGGTGGGGGCCTCCCGCAGCGGAGAACCCAGCTGAATGCGATCGCCGTGGCGCAACTCGATGGCCCGGATCCGGCGATCGCGCCAGAACAGGCCATTGGCGGAATCGAAATCCTGCAGCCGCCAGTCCCGGTCATCGGGCCTGTCCTTCTCGATGAAGGCGTGCACCCTGCTGATGTTGCTGGCGGCCTCCACCACAAGCTCGCAGGTGGGATCCCGCCCGATCCGGTACCTCTCGTCGCCGCGCCCATCTGCCAAGCGCCCGTCTGCCAGCCGTCCCTCCTCCAGCAGTCCCTGTGCGGGCCGCCCTTGGCCCAATCGTCTTTCGGGGAGGCGCACCGTCTTCAGCAACCGCTCCCCCTGCCAGAGCTCCAGGCGCGCCTGACGACGCCTGGCCCGGCGCCAACCGAGCCGCAGCAGCCGCAGCTGCCGCGATTCACGCCAGCCCTCGCCACGCCAGCCCTCGCTTTCGACGGCTCCAGCAGTCGCCGGGGGGAGGGGCTCGGCCGCGCTGGAGTGCCGCTCCACCAGCGTTTGGGGCGAACCTTCGGACGCGTTCGTCAGGCTCGGCGCCGGCAAGGTTGGTTCAAACGGGTGCCATAGGCTACGGCTTGTATCTGGCGAATACCAGGGTGGAACGGCGCCGCGATCCCTGGGCCCCTTTTCGCTTGTGGGTGGCCTTGACGATCGGGCTGTTCGCCGTGCGCGCCGTTTCCTTGGCGACCCCGTTCACCTGGCCGGGCGCGATCCCTGGCTGGATGTTGCTGATGTTGGTGATGGTGGCCCTGCTCCTGGCCCTGAGGGCCCTGCTTTGGCCGGGGCGAGTGGTCTTCTGGCGCGAGGGTGAACCGGGCATCTGGGCGGAGATCAGCCATGATTGGCGGCGCTGGTGGTCCCGCCCGCCGCGATCATGAGCGCCGCCGCCCAGCTGGTGCTGCGCCAGGATCCAACCAAGGTGGCTCCCCTCGACCCTGGCACGCCCCTGACGATTGGCCGCTCCAGCAATAACAAGCTCTGCCTGGCCAGCTGGCAAGCCGTGGCCCCCCATCACGCCGTGGTGCGCTTCTCTCCGGACCACGGTTGGCTGGTCTGCGACTGGGGCAGCCCCTTGGGCACCTATTGCCGTGGTCGGCGCGTGCAGCGCTGCCAGCCCCTGCGCGATGGCGATGACATCGCCCTGGGCCCTGAGGGTCCTGTGCTGCTGTTCCAGCAGCGGCCTGGCGCCGCCCCTGGGCCGGTTGCGGCATCCCCGCCGCTGGTGGCCGCACCCAGCCCCGCCGCACCGCTCGACTCCGCCGCGGCGTTCGAGCCCACCTCGGCCGCGGCTGTCCCGTCGCCGGCTAGGCCTCGGGCGCCGGCCAAGCCGATCGATCGCCGCGCACCGCTCCAGATCGCCGGCCGGGAGGTGCCGCTGGCGGCGATCCGCTCCGCCGATCTGCAAAGCAGGCCACGCCATCCTCACAGCTTCAGCTGGTGGGTGCTGGCCTGCCTCGCTGGGCTGGTGCTGTTGCCCTGGACCTGGCTGTTCTGGCCCTGGCAGATCGGCGTCCTAGCCGCCTGGATCCTGCTGGGCGCCCGCAAGGAGCATGTGCTGATCCTCACGCTGCGCGATGGCATGGCCCACCGCCACCGCTTCGCCAACCGCGGCACGGCGCTGGCCCATCGCAATGGCGTGCGCCGGGCGATCGGTCAACCTCTGGACTCCTGAATCCGGCCATGGCTGCGATGCTTCCCGCCGGGGCTCAACTCCATTGCGCTGGCCTCAGTTCCCCCCTGCAGGTGGTGCGCCTGTTGGGCGCAGGCGGGCAGGGGGAGGTTCACGAAGTGCGCCTGGCGGGCGAGAGCCACGCCCTCAAGTGGTACTACCCCTCGGTGGTGCGTCGCGATCCGGGCCTGGCCCAACGGCTCGCCGACAGCATCCGCGCCTCCGCCCCGAGCCGTCAGTTTCTCTGGCCGATCGCCCTGGTGGAACCGGAAGCCGCCTGCCGTCGCACCCTCGGCCTTGGCGACAGCGGCATGGGCTACCTGATGCCGCTGCGCTCCCCTGAAGCCGTGGCAGCGATGGATCACTACGCCGGCCGCATCAACATCGGCCTGCGCCAGCTGCTGCGAGCCTGTTTTTACCTCAGTGAGGCGTTTCAGGCCTTGCACAGCAAAGGGCTCTGCTACAAGGATATTTCGCTCAGCAATCTGTTTTTGGTTCCCCGCAGCGGCGACGTGCTGATCTGCGACAACGACAATGTTGAGGTCAATGGCATGAACCGCGGGCTGGCCCTGGGCACGCCGGGATTCATGGCACCGGAGCTGCTGCTGGGGCAGGCCAAGCCCTCGAGCGGTAGCGATTTGTTCTCCCTGGCGGTGCTGATGTTCTGGCTGCTGACCCGCAGCGATCCACTCAAAGGGCGGCTGGAACTGCAAATCCGCTGCCTGGACATGGCGGCCCGGCGGCGGCTCTACGGGGAGGATCCCGTGTTTGTGTTCGACCCAGAGGATCGCCGCAACCGGCCCGATCCGATCCTGCATCAGGCGGCCCTGCGGACCTGGCCCATCTATCCCCCTGCCTTGCGGCGCCTGTTCCAGCGCAGCTTTGGCGAGGGGCTACGGGACCCGGCGCGCCGCACCTTGAGCAGCGAATGGCTTCAGGTTCTCTCCGCCACTCTGGATGGCCAGCAGCGCTGCCCCCACTGCGGCCAGGAGGTGTTTGCCGAAGCGGAGAGCGAAGGCGCCACCCCGGCCCGTTGCTGGGACTGTGGCGGTCCGCTCCCCGCGTCGCCGCGGCTGCGGATTGGCGATCGCAGCGTGTTGGTCCAGCCTGGCAATGAGGTGTACCGCCATCACTTCGATCGCCTGCGGAGCGAGAGCCTGGAGAGGCCTTTGGGCCGGGTGGAGAGCCATCCCCGCCAGCCCGGCCTGCTGGGTCTGCTGAACCTCTCGGATCAGGTGTGGCAGGCGGAACTCGATGATGGGGCCAGCCTGCCCCTGCCTCCAGGACAGCGGGGTAATCTGCGTCGCATTCGTGTGCTGCGGACCCCGTGGGGCCTGGTGCACTGCCTCAACCCCCCCAGCGCCACTTCGCCCGTCACCGGCTCCCATGGCTGAGTGGGCCCTTCCTGCCAGGCCCTGGGTTGGCCTGGACATGTCGCGTTACCCGGTCAAGAAAGTTCGCCGCCCGCCATGCCCTTTCCCAATGTGCAGCTTTATCGGCGACCGCTGCACTTCATCTACCTCTGCGATTGCTCCGGTTCGATGCAGGCCCGCGGCAAGATCCAGGCCCTGAACCAGGCCATCCGCGCATCCCTGCCCGGCATGGCCGGTGTGGCCCGCGACAATCCGGAAGCCCGGCTGCTGGTGCGGGTGCTCACCTTCGCGGATCAGGCGCGCTGGCACCTGGCCGAGCCCACCCCGGTGGAGGAGCTTGAACATCGCTGGAGCGATCTCCAGGCCGGCGGCCTGACCGCCATGGGTCAAGCGATGGAGCTCTTGGCCGCTGCCCTCGACCCCGCGGTGATGGATCAGAGAGCCCTGCCGCCGGTGCTGGTGCTGATTTCCGATGGGGCCCCCACGGACGACTACGACGCGGGCCTGGCCGCCCTGCTGCGCCAGCCCTGGGCGCGCAAGGCCGTGCGCCTGGCCCTGGCCATCGGCCACGATGCCGATGAAGACGACCTCCAGAAGTTCATCGGCCCCGTGCCCTCGGCCCGCTCCGAGGCAGCCGGGCAGCTGGGCGAGGAGGAGCCAGGCCGCAGGCCGCTGCAAGCGAACGACGCCGGCACCCTGGCCCGCTACATCCGCTGGGCCTCCACGGCGGTGGTGGGCGCGGCCTCGCGGCCTCTGAGTCAGCTTGGTGCGCTATCCGGGGCTGAATCCCCCCTGCCCCTGCCGGATCTCCCGCCCACGCTGATCGATCCGATCGACACCAGCCTGATCGTGTGGTGAGCCGCTGGGTCCCTCCCCGCTGTGAGACCCGCCTTGGTGCCTCCCACAGACGGCGGAACCTCCCTTGCCAGGACGCCAGCGGCTGGCTGGAAACCCGAGACCGCCAGGGCCACCCCATCACCCTTCTGGCGGTGTCCGATGGCCACGGGGCCGCCCAGCATCCCCACAGCGCCATGGGCAGCCGCCTGGCCTGTGAGATCGCCCTTGGTGAGGCGGCCCAGCATCTCGCCCAGCGGAACACCGCCCTTGATCCGGCCGTGGCCTGGCGCCGTTGGCTCAGCCAGGAGCTGCCGGGCAGGGTCGTGGCGGGTTGGCGCCAGGCCACGGCCCACCACTGGACCACCGCCCTGGGTCAGCCCCTCGACACCTTTTCACCCATCCCCTACGGCGCGACGCTTGGTCTGCTCGTGCTCACCCCCCGAGGCTGGGGCCACACCGGGTTGGGCGATTGGGATCTGCTGGAGTTGTCGCCGCGGCACGGGGCGCGGATCATCAGCCAGGAGCCCTGGCATGGGGGTGATGGGGAGGCCACCCAGTCCCTCTGCCTCGTGGGCGCCGAGGGCTATTTCGCCGCCCGCAGCGGCTGGCATCCGCTGCGGGAGACGGCAGGCCCCTTCCACCTGGTGCTGAGTAGCGATGGGCTGCGCAAGTCGTGCGGCAGCGACGCCGATTTCTTCACCCTGGCCCAGTTCCTCAGCGGGTTGCCCAATCGACAGCCCGGCCCCGCCGCTCCGGAGGCATGGGATCCCGCCGCGTTGGTGCCTGAAGCCAGTCGTCAGGGCGCCCCATCTGACCAGCTTGAGCCGACCGCGATGGCCGCGCCGCCGGAGCTGGCGGAGTCCTCCCTGGCCGCGGCCCTGGATCGCATCAGTGGCCAGGGCAGCGGGGATGACATCAGCGTGGCGATCGCCGCCTGGGGGCGGGCCAGCGATGACCAACCGGTTCCTTCCGACCCCGGGGACTGGGGCGCCGGCCTGGCTCGGGGCGCCTGGATCGTTCAGCCTCCGCATGGGGGGCGGGTCGGCCCGCTGGGCTTGCCCGACAAGGCCCAACCGGAGGATCTCCAGGCCGTTGAGAGCGTGGACAAGCTCGCCGCCGCTGGGGTGCGACCGCCGGCTCGGGCTGGAGCGGGGCCCGGCCCTGCCCGCTTGACCTCCAGACCCACCATGCTCTGGCTTGGCGCGGCGATGTTTGGCCTTGGCTTTGGTCTGCTGGCCCTGCTGAATCCCGCTGGGCAGGCTCCGCCGCCACTGCCACCACTCCCAGCCGCACCACTCCCAGTCGAACCACTCCCAGTCGCACCACTTCCACGCTCGCCATCCCAGCAGCCACCGCTCCCTCGGGCATCCGGGCCGCGGCCCAGCGCGGCCTCCGAGACCCTGCCCCCTGCCCAGGAGCAGAGCCTGCGGCAGCTGGTGGCTGAGCTCTGTGGCCGCACGGCGAAGCAGCGGGATCGGATCGCCACCGCAAGCTTGGAGAGTCGCCTGACGGAGTTGTTCAGCGCCCGCAAGGCCGGCTTCGAGCGGCTGCGCCGCCAACCCGGGAGCCTGGCGGCAGGTGGGCTGGAGGGCTTGGCGAACGATCCATTGGGGGCTTTGATCGCCTGGAGTTACGACCCGGCTACCGCCACAGGAGTCGCCCAGCGGCGGCTGCGCAGCCTGGGGGCCTGCGAGGCGTTGATCACGGTTCTGGCCCAGCGCTGGCGCCCCAGCCCAACGCCATCCCGACCGTCGGCCGCGGCTCCCCGAGGGCGGCCCTAAGCCTCGGGGCTGCCCTCACCCCTTGACGCTCCCGGCCGATGCAGGATTTGTACCGTCCCCGGTCCGCACCGCCGCGATGACCCCCCACCAGCTCGGCCAGTCCCTGCGGGATCAGGTGCTGCGGCAACGACAGCGGACAGGCCGCGCCCAGGGGCCGCGCCTCGTGGCCGTGATCCGGGATCTCTGCGCCGACGACCACCAGGACCTCTGCGCCCCCCTCTGTTTTTTGGTGACCTCGACAGCGTTCGCGTCGGCAGCTGAACGGGATCCGGCCTTCGCGGGGCCGGCGCTGTTGGACGCCTGGAACCAGGAGCTGCGGCAGATCTACGCCAGCGGTCTGTGCCTGCGCCTGCAGCCCGTGTTGGCGGGCCTGTTGAACCTGCCGCCTCCCGGCGCTGCCGCCAGCGCCAGCCCCCAGCCGCCGCGGGCCTCTTCCACGGCAGCCGCGCCTGCCCCGCCGCCCCCATCGGCAGGACCGAACCAGGCACCGCTGCCATTCCCTCCTCAAGATCCCAGGCCCATCCCAGCTTCCACGGCTGGGCGGAGCGGTCCGGCCCCCGGCCGGTTCGCCGCTGCCAAAACCGGTCTCGTCACCGTCATGGCCTTCCTCGGCGGCGTTCTGCTGCCGTTGGCGCTCGCCCTGGGGCTGGGCATCGGCATCGGTCGCAAGCCAAGCCCCAGCCCCACCACCGCCGCGGTGGATCGGAGCTTGCCAGTCCCTTGGCCCCGGCCCACCTCCAGCCAGGCCCCCGCCAGCGCCAATCCGCCTCAGATCCCGGCTCCATCAACGGCCAGCGCCAGCCCTGAGCCTGCGGTCAGTCCAGGGACGACCGCTTCGGCAGAAGACACCACGGCCGCCCAACAACGGGCCATCAGCAGCGTGCAGCAGCTGTATGCGGCTCTCGCCGCCAAGGATTACGACCGCGCCCGCGGTTTTGTCAGCGCTGAGGCGGCCGATCAGTTCCAGCCTGGCAGCCTTGAGGCCTACGCGCAGGTTGCGATCCAGGACCTGCGGGTGTCCAATCAGAGCGGCAGCTCCATAGAGCTGGAGGGTGTGGTGAGCTTGGTTCACTCCGATGGCAACCGCCACTTGGAAACTCGCTCCTTCAGCGTGGATGTCGCCTCCGACCCGGCGATCATCACGGCCAGTGCCTTTGGCCGGGTGCTCCCTTAACGGCGGGATCCGACCGCCGAACCTCACATCCAGGGGCCAACGGCCATTCAGGATGGAAGCAATCACGCCTGGCCATGGCCCGCTTCCTGCTGGTGTTCCGCCCGCGCACGCCATCGGGGCCCGAGTTGCTGATCCCCCAGCTCGAGCCCTTGATGGAGCGGCTCAGTGCCGAGATCGATCACCGCACCCCAGCCCACCTCAGTGCGATGTTGCGTTGTGGCAGTGAAAGCCTGCGCCTCCAGCTCTTCGCCGATGTGCAAGCCAGAGCCGAAGGGCCTGTTGTGGAGTTGGTGCTGATGAGTCAGGAACCGATGGGCAAGGGGGCCCCGCAGACCTTGGAGCGGCTTAAGGAGCTGCTGGAGGCTGCTGGCGAATGCCTTGCCGACTTTGAGCTGGTGTTCCGCTCGGATCGCGATGGCCCGGTGCAGCACCATGGCTGAGCAGACCCGGATCATTCGTCCGATGGTGCGGCTGATCGCGGACGACACGTCGCTGCCGCTGGAGGACGCCAGGTTGGATCCGCCGCTCGGTTATCGACCTCTGGCCTGGGCGGGCCTGTTCGCCAACATTCTTGTGCTGCCTTTGGCGCTGGCCTTCATCCTCTGGAATCCCACCTGGCGGGCCACCAATATCGCCGTTGGCGCTGGAGCCGTGTTGCCTGCCGCCGTGGTGGGGATCGTAGCCAGCTCGGCCTTGTTGCGCTGGCGGCACTGGGGGCTGATCCTGGCGATCGTGGCCCTCTCCCTCAGCCTGGCTGTGTCGGTGCCCTACGGAATCGTTCGGCTCGTGCTGGAGCCCGCCGATCGCACCCAGCTGCTGGTTCTGGCACCGCTGTTCTGGCTCTCGAACCTGGGGGCTCTGCTCTTTTGGTGCCGTCCGGTTGTGCGCCGTTATCTGCGCTAAGCCCGCGCTATCGCCCTTGCGGTGCGGCGGATCAGCACCGCCGGATGTCGCACAGGTGACAGTTTCAGGTTGGCACAGCGGTCAGGATGAGCTGACGTTGAACCTGCCCCCGATGGTGTCCGCTTCTCCTGCCTCTGTCGCTCCCTTGGCCAAGCCCGGCACCAAGACTTCGTTCATGCACTCCAGCCATCGTTCCTACCGGCTTGTGGATCAGGAGGGCGAACCCCATCCTGTGCTCGACGACATCTACGACAGCCTTGATGCTGCCTGGGCCGAAGCCCTCTCCTGGTGGGAGGAAAACGGCCAGGGGCAGGTCCATCCCGCCATCGGCGTTGAGGTCAGCACCACCAGTGGCTGCTGGCGCACCGTACGGGCACCCGGGAGCTGAAGGCCAGCACGCTCGCCCCGGAGTCGAGTGGGCTTGCCGCCCAGCACAGCTCATCGCCCCTCAGGGTGGCTGGCCGCGGGGGGCCGGTTAGGCCCAACTTCACTACCTTAGGCAAGGTCTGCATAACTCAGTTCATCTCCAGGCAATCAACTCAGATTGACGCCACTGCCTCAACGGTCATGGCCACCGTGGCAGTTTTGTAGGCCTTCCTTGTCGATCTAGACGACCCATCCTCGACGTTTCCACGCAGGGTTGAGGCTTGATTGAGACCGTTGACCCGAGTGCCCTGGAAACTGCCCATCGACCCCACCGATCTGCTGCACGGTCAGCTCTGCGAGCGGAGCGCCAGCTTCCTGGGGGATCTCGATCGCGAGGTTGTACTCCGCCGGAGCCCATCCGGTGGCGGAAGACGTGATCATCTCAGCCTCCGACGGAGTGCGGATGAAGACGCTGCGTCCGTGCAACTCCAGGGCAAGCAGCGGCGGTTCGGCCACAACAATGCCCAGCAGCGCTCAGGGAAGCGCCCTCCATCCGTTCAGGCCGCGCAGCGGCGTGGTCCCTCCTCTAGAAATGCCGGCTCGCCTCGGCCGTGAGGAAGGGGGCCGGGTTCTGATCCAGCCGATCCCGTTTGGAGACCGGCACGCAAACCGCCTCTGGGAAGGTGGGGTCTAAGCGGGTCGTGACCTCAAGGGCTTGGCGCAAGCGTCGCGCCGCATGCAGGCTCATGTCGCGGGGCACGCTGATGCGATCCCGCAGGTAGAGGAGGTTGGCGGCCGATCCCGCCGGCGGGGGACATGGCTGAGCACTGATCAGGGTCGTCAGCGCACAACGGAGGGGAATGTCGAACTGGGGGCCGCCGGTGGCGGAAAGGGCCAGCAGGGGCTCGCGATGACGCAGCACCCGGCTCAGGGCTTCAGCGGCGGCCTGGGGTGGTTCGGGCTGACTGGTTTCCGGATCCCCAGTGGCCATTCCCGAGAGAATTGGCCAGGGCCCTTGGTCGATGCGTTGAGCGAGCTGTCGCTGAACCTCTGTGCCACTGGCATAGCAGCCGCCCATCTGCGGCGGCAGATCATGGGCATGGGTATGGAAATCAGACTGACAGCCGCGATAGGTGTCCCGCTGCTCGAGGGCGACCATCCAGCGGTGGATGGCGGGATGCCGCTGACGCAGCAGGTAGCCCTTGTAATAAGCCAAGGAGGCACTCATCCGCTCCACATAGGGGATGAAGACCAGATCCGCCGTTCCAGGGCCGTCTTCGCTGCCGCGACCCAACAGGAACACCCCGGGTCGTGCGTCGAGGGTGGAGGCGAACTGAGCGGCGATCCGTTCAAAGGCCTCCCCCGCCCGACGTTCTCCATCAGGTCCAAGCCCAGGGGTGCACAGCCACTGACACCAGGCTCGAAACAACAGCCGTTCGAGATTGCGCAACTCCAGCACAGCGGGGGCATCCATCGGGTCAGCCAGAGGACCAAAGCGACGTTCAAGGGCCGCGAGGATCCGATCGCTTTCCGTATAGAGTTCGCCATCAAGTTCGAGCGCTGGTAGCATACCGCTTGGCACTAAGCCCCGATACCAGCTCTCCTTCTGTCCGTAGCACACCATCGCCACCTTCTTGACCCGATAAGGAATGCGCTTTTCCTCCAGCCACAGCCAGACTTTCTGGCAATAGGGGCACCAGGCATGATGATCGCGATACAGCGTGACCCGCACATCCGCTAGCGCATGGCCGAACAGCCGGAGCCTGGCTTGCGACGAGGTGGGACCGTTGCGGCGATCGGGTTCAGGCAACGCCTGATCCGCGAGTTGCTCCCAACTCAGGGGCTGCGCAGGCTGGGTTCCGGCGGGGCGATCGCGCAAGACGTGATCTACAATCTCGGAACCGTGTGTATACATACCCTGATGGGATAAGGAGTGGGAGCGAACGCGTCGGGAGGGGGCCAGATCTGGCCGGTAGGGTCCACGTGCTGAATCTATTGTTACCTAACGGCCCACCGCCTCGCCAGACTCCGCCATTGGTAGGCCAAAACCGCGCTGTTGCAGCAGCCGTGTTGCAGCAGCCGTGCTGCAGCAGCAGCGCGGCTGGGCGGTGCGCACAGCGCTCGCGAGGCCTACCGGCGGCTTGCCGGTCACAAGTTCCATGCCATCCGCCTCCGGGGCACACCACGGGGGGCATTTGCGCCTGGATTTGGGGCCTGCAGGCGCGATCCCTCCCTTGGATCATCGGCTCGGAAGCAGGCACAACCCTTGGTCGCCCCCTGGCCGCTCAGCGGGGGCTGAGAGCGGGTCCCCCGGCCAGGGGGTAGCCAGGGCAGACAGGCAGACGTCTTTCCCAGGCCTCAAGCACTGAACCGCGATGCAGGTCCGCCGCGCCGCTGATGTTCACGAACGGAGATATGGAAGCCCTGCATCGCGACTCTGTTTCCATCGCTACAGAGGGGTGTGTTCCCGCGGGTCCACTGTTACGCGGTGAACTTCGGAGAGGTTTCTCCCCTCATGCCACGGACTCTCCTGTCCGGTGGAGGTGTGTCTGTCGAGGCCACCTTTGACCGCTTCCGCACCGCAGTGCTTGCAGGCTTGCAGGAACCGCAGCTGCGCCGCTTCGCCCTTCTTCTGCTGGCTTCCGGTGCGGGCCTGTTGCCGTTGCTGGCCGGTTCCGCCCAGGCGGCGCTGCAGAAGATGCCCACCGATGGCGCTGACAACCTGCTGATGCTGATCGGCTCGGCCCTGGTGTTGCTGATGACACCAGGTTTGGCGTTCTTCTACGGCGGCTTCACCCGTTCGAAGAACGTGCTCAACACGATGATGATGAGCTTCTTCATGATGGGGCTCATCGGCGTTCTCTGGGTCGTCATCGGCTACAGCCTGGCCTTCGACACGGGTTTCAAGAGCCCTTTCATCGGTGGCCTTGGCGCCATGTGGCTCAACGGCGTGGGGGGTGAACTCGGCGACGCGCCCTTCGCGGATGGCCTGGCCATCTCCGCCTCCTCCTTTGCCCTGTTCCAGGGCATGTTCGCTATCATCACCCCGGCCCTGATCTCCGGTGCCCTGGTGGAGCGGGTGAGCTTCAAGTTTTGGTTTTGGTTCTGCCTGATCTGGAGTTTGGTCGTCTACTCGCCGATGACCAAGATGGTTTGGGGTGGTGGCTTTCTCGGCCCCTTTGGCGCCATTGGTGCCATCGACTTTGCCGGGGGCACCGTTGTGCACATCGCCTCTGGCGTTGCGGCGCTGGTCGCGGCGGCCATCATCGGCCCTCGCAACACCTACCCCGACAACATTCGTCCGCCCCACAACGTTCCCTTCATCCTCCTGGGAGCAGGCTTGCTCTGGTTCGGCTGGTTCGGGTTCAACGGTGCCAGCATGTTTGCCGCCAAGACCGCCGGCTACCCCTTCGTCACCACCACCACGTCGGCCTCGGCCGGCCTGCTCACCTGGTGCCTGATCGAATGGTTTAAGGATGGCAAGCCCACGGCCGTCGGCGCTGCCACCGGTGCGGTGGCCGGTCTTGTGGGTATCACCCCGGCTGCCGGTTTTGTCTACATCAGCTCCTCCCTGATCTTCGGTGCCGTCACAGCGATCGCCTGCTTCATCGCTGTGCGCATCAAAGCCTCCATCAAGTTCGATGATTCCCTCGACACCTTCATGGTCCACGGGGTGGGTGGCACGGTGGGCGCCCTGCTGACTGGCATCTTCGCCACCGCCTCAATGGTGCCCGAGGACTATTTCCCGCTCTCCGCCAAGATCATGAAGGAGTCGGGCAACGTTGGCCTTTTCTTCGCCCAACTCAAGGCTGTATTGTTCTCCTACGCCTTTGTAGGGATAATGACTGCTGTGATCGTTTGGGTGCTCTCCGCGATCATCGGCTCCCGAGTGACACCAGCTTCCGAAGACCGCGGTCTCGATTTTGTGGCCCACGGCGAGGAAGCCTACGATCCCATGACCAACTGATCACCGAGGTCCCCATGAAAATGATCACAGCCCTGGTTCGACCCACCCGCGTTGATGCCGTCAAGGCCGCATTGTTGGCCCTTGAGGTGGTCGGCATGACCATCACCGACGCCCGTGGTTTTGGCCGCCAGAAGGGGCAGGTTGAGCGTTACCGAGGCAACGAGTTCACGGTTGAGTTTCTTCCCAAGGTCAAAATCGTTACCGTCGTCAACGACGACAAGGTGGAAGCCGCCCTCTCGGCCATCGCCGAGGCTGCCCACACCGGAGAGATCGGTGATGGCAAGATCTTTGTGACCCCCGTGGAAACGGCACTCCGCATCCGCACAGGCGAGCGAGGGACAGCTGCCATTTAAGTGCGCTGGAACATTGCCGAGGGAAGCGCGAGTTCGCGATTGCAGCGGTTCTTGCCAGCCTTGATTTCTCCTGGTTTGTTCTTCAGTCGGTTCGAATCCAAAACCCGGCTAGGCCGGGTTTTTTGTTGCTAGCTGCTGGGCCACATAGCACGCTGCCTGGCGCCGGCACTCCGGCTTCAGGCACCAACCGCCGCCAGACCCCGCTCATTGAACATCCCTTCAAACAGCACTGAACTGAGATAGCGCTCACCGGTATCTGGTAAAACCACCACAATCGTGCCGCCGGCGAAGGCTGCTTCCCGCGCCAGCCGCAGGGCGGCCACCGTGGCGGCGCCGCAGGAGATGCCGGCCAAGATTCCCTCCTCGCGGATCAAGCGCCGCGCCATTGCCACCGCCTCCTCATCGCTGACGCTTTCCACCCGATCCAGCAGGGACAGATCCAAGTTGTCAGGTACGAAGCCGGCGCCGATCCCCTGAATCTTGTGGGGGCCAGGCTTGAGCGGCTCGCCGGCCAGGGTCTGGCTGATGACGGGACTGTTCGCTGGCTCCACCGCCACGGAGACCAACGGCTTTTGCAGGGTCGTCTTGATGTAGCGGCTCACCCCGGTGATCGTGCCACCCGTGCCAACGCCGGCCACCAACACGTCCAGTTGGCCTTGCGTGTCGTCCCAGATCTCAGGGCCTGTGGTGTCGTGGTGGATCTGGGGATTGGCGGGGTTGGAAAATTGCTGCAGCATCACGTAGCGATCCGGATCGGAGGCTGCCAGCTGGCGAGCCGCCGCGATCGCGCCCCCCATGCCGAGCCTGCCCTCGGTCAGGTGCAGATGGGCGCCGAAGGAGGTGAGCAGTTTGCGCCGCTCCAGGCTCATCGTCTCCGGCATCGTCAAGGTGAGGGGGATGCCGCGGGACGCCGCCACGAAGGCCAGCGCAATGCCGGTATTGCCGCTGGTGGGTTCCACCAACTCCTTCCCCGCCCCCAGCAGTCCCCGTTTCTCCGCGTCCCAGACCATCGCCGAGCCGATTCGGCACTTCACCGAGTAGGCGGGGTTGCGCCCCTCAATCTTGGCTAGCACGCGCGCGCCGCAACCCGCCGTGACCCGGTTCAGCTGAACCAGGGGCGTTTTGCCGATGCTGAGACTGTTGTCGGCATAGATGACGCTCATCGGACTGGGCGGGTGAACCATGGTCTGCGGGCACCCTAGTCAGAGAACGGAACCCCGCCATGTCAAGCGCGACTGACACCAGGTTCTGCCGCCTGACTGGATACGATCAAACCGCAGCTTTTGCTCAGGTCAGCCGCCCGAGGCGGTCAATCAGCCGCTATGCCGGGTCCGATCGTGCTGTTGTTGCTGCTTCTCTCGATCGCCGTGCTGACCGTGCTGATCGACCGCTGTCGCTTCTGGACCCAGTGGCTGCGCCGTAGGAACTCGCGATCGGAAGCCTGGAAAGTCCAGCTTCGCGACGATCCGGCCGCTGCACCCTGGCAACTCGAGGATTGGAACCGCGAGATGGCTTTCGGTGAATCCCTGCTGCAGGCCTCGATCCTGCTGGGGCCATTGCTGGGCTTGATCGGCACCGTGTGGGGGTTGATGGACGTGCTGGCCCAGCTCGGGCCCCAGTTGCTGCTGCCGGCCAACGCCAACCTGCAGGGCTACGGCAAGGTGCTGCTGGCCACAGCTCTCGGGCTGGTTCTGGCCCTGGTGGCCAGTGCCGGCCTCTATCTGAACCAAGGGTTGCGTCGCTGGCAGCTGGCTCGCCTCGACCAGCTGTCGCGGCGTCTCATGCCGTGACGCTGCTGATGCCCGCCTTGGTGACCCTGACCCTGCTCGTTTGCGGGGGCGTTGCGCTGGTTCCCGACCTTGGGCGGGAGCGGGCTCCGCGGCTGCGACAGCCACCAGCCACCGCCTCCCTGGTCAAGCCGATCTGGCTGGTGCTCAGCGGCAGCGGCCGCTGGCACCTCAATGGCGACCCCATCAGCCCTGCCGAGCTGGCCCAGCGCCTTGCCCGGGACCCCGGCGGAGATGTGCATCTGCTGGTGTCCTCCCAGCTCAGCAGCGCCGAAGCCTCCAGGTCGCTGCGCTGGCTGCGCAGCCTTGGGGAGCGCGCGGTGGTGCTGGAGTTCCCAGCCCGTTCCCTCTGAGCCCCGCCCTGTCCGCCGCGTACTGATGTCGTTTCCGCCCCGAATCCATCCCCCCATCCAGCAGAGCGGTTCAGGCTCCCCCGGTTGGGCGTTGTGGCGCGACCTCGCAACCCCCCGCGCTGAAGCCATGGCCATG
>JBIIIX010000112.1:0-8983 GCA_044234415.1 Cyanobium sp. | reverse complement strand
CCCAGCCAGCATCCGGCGACCATCCAGGCCGCCGGTGAGGGGATCGCAGGCCCTCTCCGGGTGGGGCATCAGCCCCAGCACGTTGCCTTCCGGGTTGCAGAGGCCCGCCACATCGGCCACGGAACCGTTCGGGTTGCGGACGTAGCGCAGCACCAGGCAACCCTGGGCCTCCAGCTCCGCCAGCTGGCCGGGCTCAATCTGATAGCGCCCCTCGCCATGGGCGATCGGCAGTGCGATCCGTTCGCCCGGGTCGTAGTGCCTCAGCCAGCGGCAGGGCCCCGGCCGCACCTCCAGCGGCGTGGGCTCACACAGGAAGTGGAGGTCGCGATTGCGGGTGAGGGCACCTGGCAACAACCCCAGCTCGGTGAGCACCTGAAAGCCGTTGCAGATGCCGAGCACCGGGCCCCCAGCGGCAGCGAAGCGCCGCACCGCCGCCAGCACCGGAGCGAAACGGGCAATGGCGCCGCAGCGCAGATAGTCGCCGTAGCTGAAGCCACCAGGGAGGATCACGGCGGAGATCCCCTCCAGCTCCGTGTCCTCATGCCAGAGAAAGCGGCAGGGATGGCCGAGCTGCCCCTCCAGTGCCCAGCGCACATCCCGGTCGCAGTTGGAGCCGGGAAACACGACGATGCCGACGGTCATCGCTGGTCCTCAATCGGCGTCGCCGATCTCGAGGCTCCAGTCCTCGATCACGGGGTTGGCCAGCAGGCGGTCGCTGAGCAGCTCCAGCTGGGCCTGGGCGGTCTGGCGGTCAGGGGCCTCCAGATCCACCTCGATCGCCTTGCCGATGCGCAAGCGACGCACGCCGCTAACGCCCAGGCGCCCCGCGGCGGCCCGGGTTGCTTCGCCGGCGGGATCGAGGACGGAGGGGCGCAGGGAAACCTGCACGCGGGCGTTGTAGAGGGGCACCGGGACGCGGGAGTTTGTTAAATCTTGGCAGCTGGACCACCTCACCCCGGTCGCCATCGCCAGCCTGGAGAAGTCCCCCGCGCGCAGCCGCCCGTGCTGGCGCCTTTGCCACCCTCACCTCGAGCCCTGTTGTCGCCCCTGGGCGTGCCGCCCATGGTGGCAGCCGTCTTGGTGCTGTTGATGGCGCTGGTGGGGCCAGTGCGGGCCGGCGAGCAGCTGCGGGTGCCCCTGGAGTGCCGCTTGGGCCAAGGGCCCTGGCTTCCCTGCGCCATGGAGGTGCGCAAGATCGGGGAGGACTGGCAACTGGTCATCGGCGATCGCCGCATCGGCTTCCGGCACGACCAACGCGGCGCCATCCGGATGCGGCAGCCTGGCAGTGGCTGGCGCCAGGTGAACAGCCGCTGGATCGAGTCCTCCAGCCTCTGCTGGGATGGGGTCTGCGCCCGCGGCGACATTCCCCTCGATTAGGGCTGGTGGAGCGGGCGTTTGGTGTTGCCGACCCGGAATTTTTGAGACCCACCCTTGGCCTGTGGCACCGGGCTGTGGTGTGCTTTGGCGCCCAGCCCTAGAGCTCCGCCAGGGCCTGGGACACCTGATCGGCATGGGCCTCGGCTGTGAGCAGCACCAGCTCCAGCTGATCTGTGCCATCGGGGCCAACGTCGCCTTCGTACCAGCTGTCAAAGCGCGGGCCGACCGCCTGGATCTGCAGCAGCCGCTTTTTGCCGCTCTGCTGCCATCGCCCTTTCAGGCGAAGCACGGGCTGGGTTTGGATCAGCCGTCGCAGCTGGGCTTCCAGCTCCTCGCGCTGCCAGCTTCCCTGGCGCCGCACCACCAGCGAACGCATCGCCACATGGCGGTGGTCGTGGTGGTCATGGTGGTCGTGATCGTGGGCGTGGTATGGGTCGTGGTCGGGATCGTGGTGGTCGTGGGCCTGATCACCGTGGCCGTGGGCCGTATCGCGGTGGCCGTGGGCCTGATCGCGGTGGTCGTGGGCCTGATCCCGGTGGTCCGGATCGTGGGCGTGGTCGAGAGCAAGCGGCCACGGCTCTTCGCCAGCCCCGGCTGGGGTGCGGTCGCCCTCGGGCTGGGGCGGATCGCCGTCGCGATCGTGGCGCCACCCGTGGCGAGGCTGGTGGGGGGAGGCGTCCTTCAGGGGGGAACCGTGGTCGGACAGGGGCGCTGGGTGGTTGGAGGCGATCCCCCCCGCGCCCTGGGCGCGATCGATCAGCAGCTCCACCGGCGCAACCCCGTGGGCGATCGTCAACACCGCCGTGCCGGGGCGCAGATGGGGCGTCAGCCGTTGCCGCAGTGAGGCGATGGCTGACGGCTCCAGCCGATCCTCCCGGCTGACCAGCACCAGATCGGCGGCGGCCAGCTGGTCCTCAAACAACTCCTCGATCGCCACCAGGTGGTCGAGGCTGGGGTCAGCGCGACGCTGGGCCTCCACGGCCTCGGCATCGCCAACCACGTGGCCAAGGGCCAGGGCTTCGCCATCCACCACCGTCACGACGGCATGGACGCGACAGCGGCCGCGGATCTCCGGCCAGCGGAAGGCATCCACAAGCGGTTCCGGCAAGGCCAGGCCGCTGGTTTCCACCACGATGCCGTCCAGTTGATCCGCCCGCTCCAGCAGTCGCAGCATCGTGGGGAGGAACTCCTCCTGCACCGTGCAGCAAAGGCAGCCGTTGGCCAGCTCCACCAGCCGGCCCTCCAGCTCCTCCTCCGGGCAGAAGCCGCAGCTGGCGATCAGCTCGCCATCAATGCCCACCTCACCGAACTCATTCACCACCACGGCCAAACGAGCCTCCCCCTGGCGCAGCAGATGCCGCAGCAGGGTGGTCTTACCGGCGCCCAGAAAACCGGTCACCACGGTGACCGGCAGGCGCCGCTCCTGGGGTTTCAGCATTTCAGCCGACCAGGGCGGACCAGGTCCAGGCGGCCCCAATGCCGAGCAGGGCGCCGGCCAGCAGCTGACGACGCAAGACCGGTAGACCCGCCAAGGCTTGGCGCAGCAGGGTGAGCGAGACGAGCAGCAGGGCTCCCTGGCTCAAGAGCAGCCCCAGCAGGTAGGAGCTGACCGGGCCAGCGGTCCAGCCGATCACGCTAGCGCTGAGCAGGTAGCCGTGCAGGGCGAAGGCTGGCGGTAGCAGCCAGCGGGGCAGCCGCTCCAGCAGCACCAGCCCCAGCAGCACCAGGGTGAGGGATCCCAGCCCCTCTGCGCCCGGCAGGCCCGGCAGCACCAGGCCCACGAGACTGCCAGCCAGGGAGGTGGCCAGCAGGGTGAGCATCCAGCTGGCCCGATGGCGCAGGCCCACCAGCGAGAGCGCCAACAGGAAGAGCAGGTGATCGGGGCCCAGGACCGGATGGGCCAGGCCGCTCAGCAGTCCGCCCAGCGGCGAGGGGGACAGCTTCAGCCAACCCATGGGGTGGTGGGCGGAGGCTGGAGCGGCAAAGCTGATGCTCAACCCGATGGCCAGCAGGGGCAGCGCCACCGCGATCAGTGAAGGGGCAGGAAGCCCAACCCATGAAGGGGTGGGGCCTGTGCCGCGCGGTTGCCGCGCAAGGTCAGTGCCCCGGAGGGGGAATGCGTTCATGCCTAGAACCGGTCCGCGCCGGTGGATGGGGTGGAGACCGGTGGGCGTTCTGGCTGGATCCCCGGACGGAGATCATCACAGCTGCGGGACAGCGCCGGATTCGCACCGGACTTTCCCCTTTTCCCGGGTCCTTAGCGAACCCGGTGCCGGTGGGTCTGAATCTACTCAGCCTTCGGACAGCCCAAGCTCTCGCGTGTCTCGACGCCGGTGCGGGCATTGTTGCCGCTGGCCCGGGCGCAGAGGGCTCGCCGTTCTGGCAGATCGAGTACGGCGTCACTGAAGTCGGCCCCGGCGATCTGGGCGCCCTTGAAATGGCTCTGCATCAGCATCGCGTTGTGCAGGTTGGCGCCGCGCAGGTCGGCCTCATCGAAGCGGCTGGCGAAGGCCACCGCGTCCTCCAGATCGGCATCGCGCAGATCCGCCCGCCGCAGGCTGCTGCCATTGAACACAGCGCCGCGCAGATCGGCGGCGCTGAGGTTGAAGTCGTCCAGGGTCTGCTTGAGGAACTCCCCCTGCCGCAGGTTGCGACCGTGCTGATCGGGATCGAGATCCTGTAGGGAGCGCTGGGCGCGCAGCTCCGGGGCGGTGATCGCCTGGACCGGCCGGATCGTGAACGGCCCGGCCGGCACCGTCGCCGGCCAGGGCGCGAGAAGCGCCACCAGCAGGAGCACGGCCAGGGCCAGCTTGGGCAAGGCGACAGCCAGGCTTCTGGGCAAACGATCCATCGCGACACCATTACGCTGCGGGCTCAAGTTATGGCAGGCATGGCCATGTCTCTGCGGGTGGTGGTGCCCCCCCACCCTCTGATCGCCCACTGGTTGACGCTGCTACGGGACCGGGAGACGCCATCGCCGCTGTTTGCCACCGCCATGGCGGAACTGGGCCGCTGGCTGAGCTACGAGGCCGTGCGCGACTGGTTGCCGGAACGACCGGTGCATATTGAAACCCCCTTGGGCCCCTGCGAGGGACGGGTGGTGGATGGCACGGTGCCGGTGCTCGCGATTCCGGTGCTGCGCGGTGGCCTGGGGCTCTGGCAGGGGGCCCAGGGGGTGCTGCCCGCGGCACGGGTGGCCCATGTGGGCCTAGAGGTGCCGGGGCTGGGCCAGCCTCCCCATTGGTACCTCGATGATCTACCCGGCCGCATCGGCGAACGGGTCGGCGTGCTGGTGTTCCTGCCGGTGCTGGCCCGCGGCGCCACCCTGGTCGCCCTGCTCGACCGCCTCGCCCAGCTCGGCGTGCGGGGCCCGCGGCTGCGGGTGATCACCACGGTGGCGTCGGCGCCAGGGCTGAAGCATCTGGGCGAACACCACCCAGAACTCACCATCTATGCCGCCTGCATCGATCCCGAGCTCGATGCCGAAGGGTGGGTGCGGCCGGGCTTCGGCGACGCGGCACAACGCCTCTACGCCCACAGCGCTCCCAGCCTCGATTGAGCTGCCTCGTCCGGCGCTTCTCCCTAGGCTGAAGCCAAGCTCCACCGCCGTGCTGATGCCCGACACCCGGCCCACCGCTCCATCAGCCATCGCTCCGTCAGCCATCGCTCCATCAGCCACCGGTAGCGCCCTGGTGCTGAGCGCTCTGGTCGGAGCGGTTGCCGGGGCGGCAGGGCTGGCCTGGTGGCTGCTGAGCGAGGCGGAACGCCGCCGCCAGAGCGATCAGCAGCGGCGTCTGTGGCGGCTCTCACGCTCCCAAGGCCTCGGCAGCGGCGACGGCAGCGCTGAGGAGCACGTCGGCGGATCGCACCCATCCCGAAGCCAGGCCCACGATCCGGAGGCGATCGCCGAAGGACCGCTGCGGGATCGCGTGCTGCAGTTGAACCGCGCCATCGACGAGGTTCGCCGCCAACTGGAGGCTCTCCAGACCCACTCCTGAGTTGATCGCGAGGGGGCGTCAGCCTTCTCGGTAGGTTGCAGGTTCCCCGCCGTTCGCATCCACCATGCTGCGCTCCGCCGCCATCACCCAGGGCATCCAGCGCTCACCCAACCGGGCGATGCTCCGTGCCGTTGGCTTCGGTGACGACGACTTCAGCAAGCCGATCATCGGCATCGCCAATGGCTACAGCACGATCACCCCGTGCAACATCGGCCTCAATGACCTGGCCCTGCGCGCCGAAACCTCGGCCTTAGCGGCTGGCGCCATGCCCCAGATGTTCGGCACGATCACGGTGAGCGATGGCATTTCGATGGGCACGGAGGGGATGAAGTATTCCTTGGTGAGCCGCGAGGTGATCGCCGATTCGATCGAAACCGCCTGCAATGCCCAAAGCATGGATGGCTTGTTGGCGATTGGTGGCTGCGACAAGAACATGCCGGGGGCCATGCTGGCGATGGCCCGCATGAACATCCCGGCGGTGTTTGTCTACGGCGGCACGATCAAACCCGGCAGACTGGGGGCTTGTGATTTAACAGTTGTCAGCGCGTTTGAGGCAGTCGGCCAATACAGCGGCGGCAAGATCGACGCAGAGCAACTCACGGCGATTGAGAAGAATGCCTGCCCTGGAGCAGGCAGCTGCGGCGGCATGTTTACCGCCAACACCATGAGTGCCGCCTTCGAAGCGATGGGTCTGAGCCTGCCGTACAGCTCCACGATGGCGGCTGAGGATCCGGAGAAGGCGGAGAGTGCCGCCCGCAGTGCCGAAGTGCTGGTACAGGCCATCAAGCAGAACATTCGCCCCCGCGATCTGCTCAGCCGCGAGGCCTTTGAGAATGCGATCAGTGTGATCATGGCGGTGGGGGGATCTACCAATTCGGTGCTGCATTTGCTCGCCGTGGCCCGCACCGCTGGCGTGCTCCTGAGCATCGACGACTTCGAGACCCTTCGCCAACGCGTGCCGGTGATTTGCGACCTCAAGCCAAGCGGTCGCTTTGTCACCGTGGATCTGCACAAGGCTGGCGGCGTCCCCCAGGTGATGAAGTTGCTGTTGGATGCCGGCCTGCTGCATGGCGACTGTCGCACGGTAGAAAACAAGACCCTGCGCGAGGTGCTGGCGTCGGTACCCAGCGAGCCGCCGGCGGACCAGGAGGTGATCCGCCCCCTCAGCCGCCCCCTCTATCCCCAGGGACACCTGGCGATTCTCAAGGGCAACCTGGCCAGCGAGGGCGCCGTGGCCAAGATCAGCGGCGTCAAAAATCCTTCCCTCACCGGCCCGGCCCGGGTGTTCGAGAGCGAGGAGGAAGCGCTGGCGGCAATCCTGGCCAAGCAGATCCGCCCCGGCGATGTGGTGGTCATCCGCTACGAAGGTCCCGTGGGCGGACCGGGCATGCGCGAGATGTTGGCCCCCACCGCGGCGATCATCGGTGAAGGATTAGGGGATTCAGTGGCGCTGATCACCGATGGCCGCTTCTCGGGGGGCACCTACGGCATGGTGGTGGGGCACGTGGCGCCCGAGGCGGCGGTGGGAGGCACCATCGCTCTGGTTCAGGAGGGCGACAGCATCAGCGTCGACGCCCACGCGCTGCGGATTGAGCTGAATGTGGGCGAGGCGGAGCTGGAGCAACGGCGCGCCGCTTGGAATCGGCCTGAGCCCCGCTATCGCACCGGTGTGCTGGGCAAGTACGCCCGGCTTGTGAGCAGCAGCAGCGAGGGCGCCGTCACCGACCAGCCCTGAGGGGTATCCGGCCCGGTCGGGATCCGCAGTGCGCAATAGTCAAAAAAAAGCCGCTCCGGGTAGAGCGGCTTAGCAGGGAATGGGCCGGTTGATAGAAATCGGAGCGGCGGGATTTGAACCCACGACCCCCACTACCCCAAAGTGGTGCGCTACCAAGCTGCGCTACGCCCCGGCTCAACGAAGTTATCACAGCGTCCGGGGGTCTGTGGCGGGAAGGCGACGCAGCAGGCCGTGGGTGAGTTGCTCCCGGTTGTGGCGGCTGTAGCCGCGGATTCCCTGCTGCCGCGCCAGCCGGCGCAGCTCCCGCAGGTGCATGGAGGCCAGCCGCAGCTCCGGCAAGCGTCGCCAGGCCTGGGCCGTGACCGGCAACTCCGATCCCTCCCTGCCCTCGGGGAAGCCAAGCCAGGCCCCTCCCGCCATCCATTCCGGCACCAACACGAACAGCACGGCCAGGAGCCCATAGAGCTCCACCAGTCCCCGGGGTAGGGGGTGCAGCTGGCGCAGCGGCGCCTCTGCCGGCGCGGCTTTTTCGTGGTCGTCGTCGGCCATTCAGACCCCGTCGGGCGGCAGGGACTTGGGGGAGGCAGGCATTCTGGGATTCCCCGTCGGAGCGGGACTGGTGCGCCAGAGCAGGGGCCCGTCGGTGGAGGGCGTGAGGCGGGCGGTCCAGAGGGCGATGGCAAAGCACATCAACACCGCGATCGCCAACGAGAGGATCACGACCCGATCGGGCAATGGATTCATGCGTCCTCGGTGCGCAGACAGGTGAGTTTCGGATTAAACGGATCTAGCTTCGACTGATCGAGTGTCAACTCGTCGCCCTTCAACATCACCCTCAGCATGTCGTTGCGATACAGCAAGCCGGAGTGATCATTGGCATCACGGAACAGGGTGGTGCGCAGCCCGGCGGTGAACATCGAAGCCTGGGCGTCGTTGCGCTCAAGCATGACGACGGAGCGGTTGCTGCAGAGATACTTCTCCTTGGCCTCATATTGCTCCCACCACGGCGAGTTGAAACCCACCAGTGTGTGGCTCAACAGGGCGAAGCCGATACTCAACAGTGTGGTGGACACAGGCCGTCAAGGGAGGGGAATCGGGGTGTTGTCGCCACGCAGGATGCAATGGGGAATAGACCAGTCGTACTGCTGCCAAACGCTGGCAGGCAGCTGGTAGGAGGCTCCAGGGAACTCCGCCAGGCTGACGCCTGTTGGCTGGGCAGAACAGTAAGGACGGCTACCCGGTTTGGCGAGATATTGCTGGTGGTAGGGCTCAGCGGCATGGAACCGCTCGCCGCTGGCGATTTGGGTGGTGATGGCTCCCCATCCCGCGGCGGCCAGAAGCTTGGCGTACTGGTCGCGACTGGCGAGAGCCAGGTTGAGATCAGTCGGATCATCCACGTAGATCGCCGATCGGTACTGGCTGCCACGGTCGTTGCCCTGGCGGTTGCCCTGGGTGGGGTCGTGGCATTCCCAGAACAGTCGGAGCAGGTCGCTGAAGTGGACCAAGGAGCGGTCCCAGACGACCCTCACCACCTCGGCGTGGCCGGTGTGACCGCCGCAGACCGCGGCGTAGGTGGGGTTGTCCAGCTGGCCTCCGGCGTAGCCGACCGCGGTGGTCACCACCCCCGGCAAGCGCCAGAAGCCCTTCTCCGCTCCCCAGAAACAGCCGCAACCGAACAACACCTCGCCCTGCCCCGCCGCGGGGGGCTCCAGGATCGGCGTACCAAGCACCACATGGCGCTGCTCGCTAGCAACGGCGGAGCCTGACTTGAACAAGCCGTACACACGCGGAACCCCAAGGCGGCCTGAGCCTAGGAGCCGCTGTCCAGGGGCTGCGCTGGAACCAGGGCGATGTGGTTGAGCAGCGTGGTGGT
>JBIIIX010000111.1:0-8991 GCA_044234415.1 Cyanobium sp. | reverse complement strand
GAAATAATCTCGACAAAAAGAGGGGAAGCTTAGCTTCCCCGTGTCAACTATTCCAAGCTGAAGGAATGGTCAGTTTCAATCAACGAGGCAGTATATCCTGATCGAAGATTGAAGTGGGAATCGCTAGAGTGGCGCAGGCATTGGGAATGTCCACGATGCCGCTGATGCGGCCTTCCACGGGAGCGCAGCTGAGCAGCAGATAGGCTTGCTCGCCGGTGTAGCCAAACTTTTTCAGATACTCGATCGCGTTCAAGCAAGCACGCCGATAGGCAATGTGGACATCCATGTAGTACTGCTTGCCTTCGAATTCGTCGACGGAGATCCCTTCAAATACAAGGTAGTCGGTGAAATGGGGTTCGACGGGACTGGTCTTGAACATCGGATTGACCATGCCGTACTTGGCCATGCCACCTTTGATGATGTCCACATGCAGATCGAGATAGCCGGACATTTCGATCGCACCGCAGAAGGAAATTTCCCCATCACCTTGCGAGAAGTGGATATCTCCCATTGAAAGCTTGCCGCCCTCAACGTAGACCGGGAAATAAATGCGGGTTCCTTTGGTGAGATTCTTGATGTCACAGTTCCCGCCATGCTCACGGGGTGGCACGGTGCGAGCCGCCTCATGGGCAACACGCTCAAAGTCAGCGCCGCTCAGTGTGCCGAGGATGGCGCTGTTGGGGTTGGGCAGGGCAGCCAACACCGGTTCGCTGCCGGAGAGGCCAGCTCCATAGGTGCGGCGATCAGGGGCCGTGTTGACGAGTTCGGTCTCGCGGCGGTTCCACTCTTTCAGGAGTTCATGGGAGGGGGCGCAGCCGATCAAACCCGGGTGGGTGATGCCGGCGAAACGAACGCCGGGGATGTGGCGGGAGGAGGTGTAGATGCCTTCCAGATCCCAAATCGCCTTGGCGGCTTTAGGGAAGTGATCGGTGAGGAAACCACCGCCATTCTCCTTGGCAAAAATACCTGTGAATCCCCATTCATCCCCTTGCAGTGCGCCAACATCCAGGATATCGACCACCAGAATGTCGCCAGGCTGAGCACCGTTCACCCAAATGGGTCCACTCAACACGTGGACTACCTCAAGATTGACATCAGCGATGTCTTGTGGATCATCGTTGTTCTTAATTTGACCATCCGTCCAATCTTTGCATTCGATCCGGAACACATCTCCGGGGTTGACGGATGCCACCGCCGGAATATCGGGATGCCAGCGGTTGTGGCCGGGCATTTCCTGCTGATCCATCGGCTTGGTCAGATCAACTTTGAAAAGTGTTTCCGGCATGGACAGATTTCCAAATACCAGTGGATCCAAAGTCATGCCAGGCAAAGCATGAAGTAGCCGTTGCTACCAAGCGAGTGACTCAGCGCTTTGTCGGCCGATCATCAAAGTCGCCACGGCGGCATAGATTGTCGCGCAGGCGCGCCAGCCATGGGCCAGGACTTTCGCCCATGCGTGTCTCCACGCGGCCGTCGTAATGGAACAGAACTTGCCAGCGGGTCGTGCCCGTCGCCCCCTTCGCCTCCTGCACACGTTGGATTGGCCTGCCGAAGAGATTGTCGTAGCTGGGCCAATTGGGGGTGTTCGGCATGCTGCATACCGCATTCACCTCCAGCAACTGCTGGCCACCCTCTGCCTCCACCCGCACGACTCCATCCACAAGCGCGTTCGGTTCGGCGGTGCGGAACGCGTGTGCAAGCCTCACGGTGGTTCCTTCTTGACGCACAAGGATCTCCCCCACTTGGGCTTTGCTCTGGGGTCGTTCGGCGGGCCCTCCGCACCCCACCAGCAGCGACGTGATGAGACAGGTCCCCAGAGCTCCGGCACGCGATTGCCAGCTCGTGTTGGTGCTGCTCATGCTCATGTCCATTTCATCGCTTGATGTGTTCTACCACCCCTCTCTCACGCCTCCCTGAACGCCACCCAGAAACTCTTCATAGAATCGTCAAGATATCGCCAAGATATCGCCAGATCGAGACAGGCGATTGTGCTATGAGAAAAGAATTGAACCTGAACGATTCCTCGTCAAGCTGATTGGTGAGCCATGAGCACGGGCTGGTTTCGCTTTCATTGTATCTCGGCGAACTATGCCGACCCAAGGTGTTACAAAAACCTGTGCCTCATCCAGATGATTCATCCAGCCAGGCACTTCTCGAGCTGCCATCGAGGCCAACCCAATCACGCGACGCCACAGTGGGATCAATACCATGGGAAAGCCTCACATCAAAGGCTCATCTTGAGATTTCACTGCAGCTGGCAAGTTGCCTCCTGGAAGCAATCTGTGTGTCTTCGGAAAAGGAATCGTCGATAGGTGGTGGATTTGGCACGGCTAACGGCCCAAATCAAAAGCGGGCCAGCATCCTCGCATTGATTTCATCCTTTGCCCCAGTCTTCTGCATTTGCTTGCTGGTCGGGAAACAAGTTGCCCTCTTTGGCCACTGGCTTGCCGAGGCAAAAATGCCATGCGAATACCGCAGCACCCCATTTCCTGAAGGGCAGGCCGAACATGATTTACGATTTCACCGTCTCTTGCAAAGTATTCTAACTTCTATCATTGGAAGGCCTGAGCTTACTGGCAAGCGAGAGCTTCGCAGAAGCAATGCTTTTATCGCGTCTGCATCGCCTGCATGGTATGCCAGAGCAATACTCATGTCCCTACAGCGTTCTTCAGCCGTGCATTATTAGTATAGTTAAGGAGTGCCCTTCGCATTTCGTCTCATCAATTGATTAGGGCAAGTATCTGATCTTTATCTTCAGGGGCAGGTGGTTCAACTTCTCCAGCTTCTTTGCTTTTTGCCATCATGCTTGCTACGTCGCAAGGAAGTCCTGCGTGAGGGTGAATGCTATTGCATCAATATGCTATATCTCCTGCTTGAGTGCTTCTGCGGTCAGCCTGGACGCATTCTGAATGCCCTCGCAAGATTGGCCGAAGGGAACAGGTGGCCCGGTGCTTTGCAGCGCCATTGCTTGCGATTGTCGTTCAGGCTATCCTGTTTTCTTCTGCAGGTGGCTGGCACCTGCCGCAACAATCAGGCGGGCATGGGGATGATCGTCACGCTTGCGGTTGTGGGTGTGCAGAACCGCATGGGCTTCGCTGATCCCTATGGGTTTTGGCTCTCGCTGAGCCAGTGATGCAATCGCTTGCCTTGCCGTTTTCATCAACCGATCGTCGGCGATTCGTTGATGGCTCCAGAACAGTGGCCGCAGTCCTGCAGGTACCGTTAGTGTGACCAGGAAAGACTTCGCTGGCGACAGCTTGGCCTGTACACGTTCAATCCAGCGCTGAACGGACATGCCCTCCATGATTTGAGCCCGCTCGAGGCGCCATTCTGGGTGGGGGTCGTGATCTGTTGTTGGCTTGGTCGTCGTGCTCCGAACAGGCTCGCAGACCGGCCCAGTGATTATTCTCCAGGAGATCTGAGGGAGGTGAACCGACAGCCCCGACTACGCCGGTGAAACTCCTTCGTTCTTGCACCACGGCATGGGGCGCTGCCCATCGGCCCTTGCTCATTATGGCGCCGCTGGAGCAACGGCAAACTGTTCAAATCATATTGTGCCAACCGAGTTGTTTCAACCTCAGCCTTCTTTGAATAAAATGACCCACGCAGTGACTAGGCCAAACATTTTATTCATTCTTGTCGATCAGATGAGAATGCCCCCAAGTCAGATCAATCTCACCCCACGGATCGCGGAGCTGAATCAAGT
The DNA here is from genome assembly GCA_044234415.1 of Cyanobium sp. Classification (GTDB taxonomy): domain Bacteria; phylum Cyanobacteriota; class Cyanobacteriia; order PCC-6307; family Cyanobiaceae; genus Cyanobium. The sequence continues at coordinate 5,285 of JBIIIX010000111.1, read as the reverse complement.
TCTCAGCTTCGACCCCGCCATGAAGGACGACAATCTTTTCCTTCCCTTCTTCCCCGCCTTCCGCCGACTGCGCCGCCATGGGGTGCGTCTGGGCCGCCATCACATCGCCGCCGCGGCCTGCGTTCCCAGTCGGGCCAGCCTTTACACCGGCCAGTATCCGAGTCGCCACCTGGTCACCCAGACGGCCGGCATGTTCAAGCAGGCTTACGACCCCGGCTTTCCCTGGCTGCCCAATAACCAGGTGCCCACCGCCGGCGACTGGTTCCGGGCGGCGGGCTACAGCACCCACTACTTTGGCCGCCACGATTTCACCAACCCCCCGGCCCCTGATCTCGAAGCATGGGGCTTCAGTAGCTGGTCGCTCTCTTGGCCAAGCAGCCAGGGTGGCGGGCCCGGCAACCTGGGCGTCTTTCGTGATATCGGCTTCTCAGATGTGGCGAACGGCTTCTTCAACCGCAAGGCCCTCGGCGTTGAAACCAATATCCGCAATATTTACGACAGCACGAACGCCACCAAAGAGCAGACGCCCTGGTTCGCGGTGGCGGCGTTCGTGAACCCCCACGACATCACCGGCTGGCCCCTGCCCTGGCTGGGCGGGGTGCAGATGGGGGCCTCCGGGGATGGCGACAACGACCCCGCTGGGATTTTTGCCCAGATCGGCGCCCTACTGGCGGCACCTGCGCCGATCCCCAGCCAGGGCGAGCGCAGCCGTCCGCCCGCCGGCGGCACCTACCGGGTGCCTCTGAATCCCGATGGTTTTCCCCAGGACAACAGCCTGCTGGCCCCGAGCTGGAATAGCGATCTCAGCAGCAAGCCCCGCTGTCAGTACGAGGCCTCGTTCAAGATCAGCCAGGGCTTCCTGGCCCTCTACCCGCAGCAGCTCAGGCAGCTGGCGCCGCTGCCCTACAAGTCGGCGGCGCGGCCGCAGGAGTGGTTGCTGGCCCACCTGCAGGCCTATGTCTATTTCCAATATCTGGTGAATCTGGAGATCGACAAGCTGCTGGCCAATCTCGAGGAGATCGGTCTGCTGGATGACACGGTGATTGTTTTCACCTCCGACCACGGCGAGATGGGCGGCGCCCATGGAGGTCAGATCGAAAAATGGCATAACGCTTACCGGGAAACGCTGCACGTGCCACTGGTGGTCTCCAGCCCCCTGGTCAACCCTTCCCCCGACATCATGGTCGACATCGACAAGGTGACCAGCCACATCGATCTGTTGCCTACATTGCTGGGACTGGCGGGCTACGACAAGGCTGACCAAGCGGCGCTGCAGCCACTGATTCTTGGCCACGAAGTCTATCCCCTGCCTGGCCGCGATCTCAGCGGACTGATCAGCGGTGACGACAGCGACCAAGCCGACGACGCTGAGGGGGTGCTCTTCGTGACCCAAGACGACATCACCCTCCCGACCGACCGCAGCAGCCTGCCGGCCACCTTCACCAACTACTTGAAGATCGTGGACGAGGCAATCGCCCAGGGCAAGCAGAATACGACCCCAGGGCCAATCGCTCAGCCTAACCACGTGTATGCGTACTGTGAGCAGGGATGGAAGCTGGTGCGTTACATCGATGGCCGAAGGAGTGAGGGCGGCAGCCCTGATCCTGCTGCCTACCAACCCGACCAGTGGGAGCTCTATGATTTGGTACAGGATCCAGCCGAAACCGTCAATCTGGTGAGCTGGCAGCAGGGCGAACCGGTGCCCGAACCACAGAGAATTCCAGCCGGCTGGCAGCTAGATGAGAGCCAGCTGGTGGCGACCCTCGAACGGCTTCGGCTGAAGCTGGCGTCCGAAATGGCCCGAGTAGGCTACGGTCCTGATGGTGGCCCAGCCAAGCGTCCCCAACAGAACGCGTTGGAGTGGTTCAGCCGCCATGATTTCAACAGCCCCTGAGCTTCGCCGGGTCGAGTGATCGCCCCTGGCGGACATCTGCATGGCCATGCGGACATCTGCATGGCCATGAGCTGGGTCGACATACGGTTTTTTGCTCCTGCGCATACCAGGCATCTACCAGGATATGGGGACTCCTCAGAAAGCCAGAACCATGCCGAGCAACATGTCTCATCGATCGAAATCCGATATCCTCGCCGTGATCATGGTCAATGGCGATTGCACTACTGCTGAGCGACGCAGTTGTATCGAAAACCCGATGGCAGCTGTGGAGATCGGTGAGCGCGGCTGCCGTGTCGCAGGCCAGCTTCTTTTCGCCCATCGTGGTGACATCAGCACCGCCAAGGACATCAGGAAGGACATGCACGTGCCTCGATGGAACGTTCCAGCCCGGCCCGGCTGGCTCGGCACGGCCTCGACCCTGCCGTTTGCTTCACGTTCGGACAGCCTGGCTTTGGTGCGCAAATCAGCAGCCGGTTTGCCTCTCTCATTGGCCCGGCAGTTGGCCCCTCACGGGCCGAACTCCAGCTGACAGCACGCTGCTACTGGATAGCTGAGCCCATGGGTTGGTCAATTAGCCCCAGCCAGAGACGCCAACAGCTGCGGTGGCTGCCCAGCTCCTGCCTGGCTAGCCTTGGCTTGTGCATCAGATCGACGGCAAACCTAGCAAGAGTTCCACCATGTCTCTCCCCAAATACGGAGTTCTCAAGGGCACCGTTATCGGCCATTTGCGCGACGCCGATGATGACCATTATCAAATCTTGGTGAAAGCAGGTTCGACGGTGTGTCGCGTCGCCGTGAACGTGCGATCCGCAGCGGCCAATGCACCCTCAACCGTGCTCTTTACGTCGCTCACAACGCTGCCAAAAACCTACACCACGAAGCTACAGGCCCTGCCGGTCGGCTACTCCAAACTAGCCTCCCAGCCCAATGGCGTGGCCCTGGATTTTGTGCGCAGCAAATTGTTCAAGCCAGCCAGCATGAAGCCCTTGCCTCCTGATGTGCCTGGCAAGGACAATGACCTCAAGGATCTGCTGGAGTCGGCGGTGCTGAAGGCGATGCGACCGGCCGGCGCATTGATTTATGCCCTCGGCGAGCGTTGGGGGCCTGAGGTGGGCAAGCCAGATCAGTATTTCAGCTTCAGCCCCGGCAATGGTATTCATGACATCCACATGAATCAGGGCAATCGCGGCAAGTATAAGAAGGACAATGGCATTTTTCAGGATGGAGCCCTGATCTTTTCCTATCCGAACGCTGATTGGCTGGCTGTGTTCCTTGCCTTCCAATCTCAGTCGTTCAAGACGGACGACCACGGCAACCCTGTTTAGGCATTCGGTGCCTGACTGCTGTGTCTTGCAACAGGCCAGCAGCCTTTGTTTCCTTGTCGCCATGATTGGAATGGATGGCAAGACACTCCCTACCTGGATTGACAGGTGGGACCCCGATCTCGAAAGCATCGGGGTCAGCAAACATTAGGCAATGTTGTGGCCGATTAACCATCCGCAGCCTTCGCTTCAGCCCCTTCCGCGTGGCCCCAAGTCCTCCACACCGGCATAGACCGCCTGGCTGCCCAGTTCATCCTCAATGCGCAGCAGCTGGTTGTATTTGGCCACTCGGTCGCTGCGGCTCAAGGAACCGGTCTTGATCTGGCCCGCCCGGGTGGCGACCGCCAGGTCGGCGATGGTGGTGTCTTCGGTTTCGCCGCTGCGATGGCTGATGACGCTGGTGTAGCCGGCCCGGCCGGCCATGTCGATCGCCTGCAGGGTCTCCGTGAGCGAACCGATCTGGTTCACCTTGATCAGGATCGAGTTGGCCACACCTCGCTCAATCCCCTGGCGCAGCCGGCTGGTGTTGGTCACAAACAGGTCATCACCCACCAGCTGCACGCCGGAGCCCAGCCGCTCGGTCAGCAGCCGCCAGCCCTCCCAGTCGTCCTCGGCGACGCCATCCTCGATCGAGACGATCGGGTAGCGGCTAACCAATCCCGCCAGCTGGTCCACCATCTCGGCGCTGCTGTAACTGCCGCCGCCGAAGCTGTAGCGGCCATCCTTAAAAAACTCTGTGCTGGCCACATCCAGCGCCAGGGAGATCTGATCGCCGGGGCGGTAGCCAGCCTTCTCGATCGCTTGCATCAGCAGCTCGCCAGCCGCGTCATTGCCGGCTAGGTCCGGAGCGAAGCCACCCTCGTCGCCCACGGCGGTGGAGAGGCCTTGCTGCTTCAGCAACCCCTTAAGGGTGTGGAACACCTCCGCACCCATGCGCAGGGCCTCGCGAAAGCTGTCGGCACCGTGGGGCACGAGCATGAACTCCTGGAAATCCAGGTTGTTGGAGGCGTGCGCCCCGCCGTTGATCACGTTCATCAACGGCACCGGCAGCAGGTTGGCCAACGGTCCGCCCAGATAGCGATAAAGGGGCAGATTCAGGGCTCGGGCGGCGGCGTGGGCCGTGGCCAGGCTCACCGCCAGCACCGCATTGGCGCCTAAGGCCGACTTGTTGTCGCTGCCGTCGAGTTCGATCATCGCCGCATCCACCGCCGCTTGATCCAAGGCGCTGAGCCCCAAGATCGCCGGCGCAATCCGCTCCTCGATATTTTCTTTCGCCTTGAGTACACCCTTGCCGGCGTAGCGGTGGTCGCCATCGCGCAGCTCGTGGGCCTCATGGGCGCCGGTGCTGGCGCCGCTGGGCACGATTGCTCGGCCGTAAGCGCCGCCCTCCAGGGTCACTTCCGCTTCGATGGTGGGAGTGCCGCGGGAGTCGAGGACCTCCCGGGCGCCGATCGAGTCGATGATCAGGTCGAGCGAGTCGTACACGGCGAGAAGAGGCGCGGCATGGCCGGATCCTATGGGTCACCCCCGCCCGCGCCTGTGTGACCGTTCCTACCGGCGCCGCCTTGAAGCTCAGCGGCGTTGGCACGTCGCCCGGCGAGTGGACGTCTGCGCGGTTTAATCCTGGTCGCCGCGTTGAGGGCTGCTGACCGCCGGCCCCCAGGGCCCGCTTCTGCCCGCGCCTGGCCTTGCCAGAGAAGTAGCTCTGACAGGAGCCCAGATTGCCGCGAGTTGGCTGGGCCAGCCTGGAGCGCCTGCCAGGCGCTGTTCACCATGAAGCGCCCGCCATCGCCGCAGCGACTCCGCCCCCGACGGTCTCCCTCTAGCGACTTCCCTCCAGCAACGCTGCGGACCCTGAACTCCAGCGGCGCAACTCGGCCTTCCGGAGCCCCGGCAGGCTGCCCTCCCGCAGGCAGGGGCTCCTTCAGGGAGGCGGCGCCTTGGGAGTTCCTGGATCCCCCACTCGATCGGCAGGCACCGCGCCGGAGATGAGGGTCCCTGACGGAATGGCGGGTTTGGCTCAGGCGGTGTTGCCGACCTGCCCTGGCTGCCTGCACTGCCTGCCTGCC
>JBIIIX010000110.1:0-9055 GCA_044234415.1 Cyanobium sp. | reverse complement strand
CCACATAGCGGCCACGCCGATACAACTGAAATTGCCGTTCCCTCTCCCCCCAGGGGGTATCCTGGCGCCGCTCGACGATCGGCACGTAGCTGGGTAAAAAAGCATGGCCGCAAGCGGTGGCCAGCGCGAACAGCTTCTCCCAATCCTGCTGGATCGGGCCAATCGCCGCCGACGCCGCGGCGGCAGGCCCCTGGGGATCCTGACCCTTGTAGAGCACCCCGCCCGGATCCTGATAGTCGTAAAAGATGCCGCCGACGCCACGGGTCTCGCCGCGGTGCTTGAGGAAGAAGTATTCATCGCACCAGGGCTTAAATACCTGGAAATAGGCGGGGTCAACGCTGTCGCAGGCCCCCTTCAGGGTGCGATGGAAATGGCGGGCGTCCTCCAGGTAGGGGTAATAGGGGGTGAGATCGGCCCCACCGCCGAACCACCACACCGGCCCGGCCTCGAAGTAGCGGTAATTGAGATGCACGGTCGGCACCCAGGGGTTGCGGGGGTGCAGCACCATCGAGGTCCCTGTGGCGAACCAGCGTTGCCCCTCCGCCTCGGGCCGCTGGCTGAGGATCGCGGGGGGGAGCCGGTCGCCCTCCACCTCGGAGAAGTTCACACCGCCCTGCTCAAACACTCGGCCGCCCTTCATCACCCGCGAGCGGCCGCCGCCCCCCTCCGGTCGCTCCCAGCTCTCCTCCTGGAACACCCCTTCGCCGTCGAGGTGCTCCAGGCCCGCGCAGATCGAATCTTGCAGACCCCGCAACAGCTCCCGGGCACGGCTGCGGGACTCGGCGGGTGGCAATTGCATGGCGGGACGGGTGATCGCGAGCGAGAGGACGTTCTAGTCCTACCCGGCGATGGGACCTTGGCGAAATCGGCGGCACAGACGAGCCCACCAGGACCGCGGGGGTGCCGTGCATCGGCCAACCCTGGGCTCTTGGGATGGCCCGCCGGGGGATCGTCATGGGCGATCCACAGCCGCGCGACGCCCGCAAGCTGCCGCCACGCCGCGCCGCCGGCAGCACGGTTCGCCTTGCCTAGGATCCCGATTCCAGCAAAGCTTTCGCGCGGATGGCCACAGCCGAACAGGCCCTCGACGCCCTCGCCCCCCTGGTCGACGCCGGCAGTGGCCGCTCCCTGCTGGAGCTTGGCTGGCTGCGCCAGGTGCGCGTTCAGAACCGGCGGGTGGTGCTGCAGTTGGCGTTGCCCAGCTTCGCCAGCAGCCAGCGAGATCGGATCGCCACGGCCACGCGCCAGGCCTTGCTGGCCCTCGACACGATCGATGACGTGCAGATTGAGGTGGGCCAGCCTGCCCCGCCGTCGTCCGGCCCGATCGGCGGCGCCGGGCACGGCAGCGGGGGCCATGGCCAGCTGCCGGAGCGGCAACCGATCCCCGGCGTAGGCACGGTGATTGCCGTGAGCAGCGGCAAGGGCGGCGTGGGCAAGAGCACCGTGGCGGTCAACCTGGCCTGTGCCCTGGCCGCTTCCGGTCTGCGGGTTGGCTTGCTGGACGCCGACATCTACGGCCCGAATGCCCCCACCATGCTCGGCGTGGCCGACCGCACCCCGGAGGTGCGAGGCGGCGGCAATGAACAAATCCTGGTGCCGATCGACTGCCACGGCCTGGCCATGGTGTCGATGGGGCTGCTGATTCAGGAGAATCAGCCGGTGATCTGGCGCGGGCCGATGCTCAACGGCATCATCCGCCAGTTTTTGTATCAGGTGGACTGGGGTGAACGGGACGTGCTGATCGTCGACCTGCCGCCCGGAACCGGAGACGCCCAACTCAGCCTGGCCCAGGCCGTGCCGATGGCGGGTGTGATCATCGTCACGACCCCGCAGAAGGTCTCCCTGCAGGACGCCCGCCGCGGCCTGGCGATGTTCCTGCAAATGGGCATCACGGTGCTCGGCGTGGTGGAGAACATGACCGCCTTCATCCCCCCCGACCTCCCCGATCGTCGCTACGCGATTTTTGGCAGCGGTGGCGGCCAGTTGCTGGCCGATGAGGCCGACGTGCCGCTGCTGGCCCAGTTACCGCTGGAGCTGGCGGTCCAGCAAGGCGGCGACAGCGGCGAGCCGGCGGTGCTGTCGGCGCCGGGGTCGCCCACGGCCCAGGCCTTCGACGCCCTGGCCCAGCAGCTGCGCCAGCGCTGCGGCCTGGAGACCGCCCTCACCTAACTCCAGCCCTGGCCCGGTGACCTACGCCCCGCCGCGCCGCGGCGACACCAACCTGCGCCGCCGCCAATCCGGGCCGGACCGGGTGCTCTGGGGTGTGCCCCTGGCCCTCACAGGCCTGGCGGGCATCTTGATCGCCAGCACCCAGCGCCAGGCGGATTACGCCGACTGGTACCAGCATTGGATCACCGCCGCGATCGGCATGGCCCTGGCGCTGCTACTCGCCCGCACTCCCGTGGACCGGTTGCGGCAGTTCCAGTGGCCGATCTACGGCGCCACCATCCTCAGCCTGATCGCCGTGCGGTTGGTGGGCATCTCGGCCTTGGGCGCCCAGCGGTGGATCAACATCGCCGGGTTTCACGTGCAGCCCTCGGAGTTCGCGAAGGTGGCCGCCATCCTGCTGCTGGCGGGCGTGCTATCGCGCTACCCCGTGGAGCGGCCGGTTGATCTCTGGCGGCCGATCGGCCTGATCGGCCTTCCTTGGGTGTTGGTGTTCATCCAGCCAGACCTGGGCACATCCCTGGTGTTCGGGGCGGTGCTGCTGGTGATGCTGTTTTGGGCGGGGATGCCGTTCGCCTGGCTGGTGCTGTTGCTGTCGCCGCTGATCACGGCCATCGGCGCCGGAGCGTTTGCCTGGATGCTGGTGGGCTGGTTGCCGCTGGTGGGCTGGCTGGCCTGGCACTCACTGCCCTGGAAGCGGCTCGGGCTGGCGGCGGTGATGGCGGTCCAGGGTCTGTTTGCCCTGCTCACCCCCTACCTCTGGCTGCACGGCCTCAGGGAGTACCAACGGGACCGGCTGGTGCTGTTCCTCGACCCCTCCAAGGATCCCCTCGGCGGCGGCTATCACCTGCTGCAAAGCCAGGTGGGCATCGGCTCCGGCGGTCTCTGGGGTACCGGTCTGATGCAGGGCCATCTCACCAAGCTGCGCTTCATCCCCGAGCAACACACCGACTTCATCTTCAGCGCCGTTGGCGAGGAAACGGGCTTTCTTGGTTCGCTGCTTGTGGTGCTGGCCTACGTGCTGCTCTTCCAGCGGTTGCTGCGCATCGCCGTCAACGCCCGCGGTGACTTCGAGTCGCTGCTGGTGGTGGGGATCGGTGCGATGCTGATGTTCCAGGTGGTGGTCAACATTTTCATGACCATCGGCCTAGGCCCGGTGACAGGCATCCCCTTGCCCTGGGTGAGCTACGGACGCTCGGCGATGTTGGTGAACTTCATCTGCCTTGGGCTTTGTGCCGCCGTCGGTCGCCGCGGCCGCGCCGGTAGCCGCTGGTGGTGACCCTGGCCGAGCTCCGGGCCCGGCTGGGCGAAGGCGTGCCTCCGGGCCGGGGCGATGAGGACAGCGTGCGCCGGCAGTGGTGGGCCGCCCTGGCCACGCTGCAGGAAGACCTGTTGACGGAAGCCAACCCCCGCGGCGCTTGGCTGGCGGCTCCGTTGCCGGCCCTCTACGAGCCGTCGCTGCTACGGGGCCTCGGCGGCTGGGTCTGGACGCCGACGACCCTGGACGGGCTGCATCCGAGCAGCGCGCCGCGGCTGCCCCAAGGGGCCGCCGCGGCCTCGTTTGCCACGGAGCGTTCGGATGCCAACGCGGCGGGCGGCTTCCAGCAACTACCGCTCCGTCGAGAGGACGGCACCGATCCGCTGCTGGTGGTGATCACGCCGCGGTTGCAGGTGGCCCTGGCCCTTGATGGTCCCGCCGAGGGCCGCCGCCTGCTGGTGCGGTTCGACGCGGATGTGCTCTCCTCCGCCTTCGACCTGCTGGATCGCCGGCTGCAGCGGGATGATCCGGCTGCGGCCGGCCGCTTGCGGCGGATCCTCCAGGAGCTCGGCCCACTCCACAACGACCCCAAGCTGGCGCTGCGCTTCTGGCCGTTATTGGCGCAGCGCTTGGCCAGCATGGCCGCCAGTGTCACGTTGCAGCCCCTGGTGACGGTGCGGCACGCCCCCCAGCCACAGCCAGGTGATGCCCCCGCCACCAGGGGCGCTGGGGGATCCGCGGCCGCTCCAGCCAGCGCGGCGGTTAGCGCCGCGGCCCCCGAGCCCACCGGCCGCCCTCTCAGCGATGAACTGGCCTTGCTCGAGGCGATCACCCATGAGGTGCGCACCCCCCTGGCCACGATCCGCACCCTGATCCGCTCCTTGCTGCGCCGTCGCGACCTGACAGCCCTGGTGCGCCAGCGGTTGGAGCAGATCGATGGCGAATGCAGCGAACAGATCGATCGCTTCGGGCTGATCTTTCTGGCGGCCGAACACCAGCGGCAGTCCGACAGCGGCCAGGCGCCCAGTGGCGGACCGCTGGCTCGCACCGATCTGGCGGCCCTGCTCGGTCAGTTCGAGGATCTCTGGCGGCGCCAGCTGGCCCGCCGTGGACTGGAGCTGGAGTTGGCGATCGCCGCCGACCTGCCGCCGGTGCTCAGCGATCCCTCCCGTCTGGAGACCATGCTCGGGGGCCTGGTGGACCGCTTCAGCCGCGGTCTGCCCAGCGGCAGCCATGTACAGCTGAGCCTGGCGCCTGCGGGAGCGCGGCTGAAGCTGCGGCTGATGAGCCACAACGCCCATCCAGCCAGCGGAGAGTCGGCCGATCAGCGCCGCAGCGAGCGGGTGGGGCCCGTGCTCAGCTGGAACCCCACCACCGGCAGCCTGCAGCTCAGCCGCCGGGCTACCCAGCAGCTGTTTCACCGCCTGGGGGGGCGGCTCACCGGCCGGGGCGATACCACCCTGACTGTGTTCTTTCCTGTGGTCGACGAACAGGATTGACCCTCCCTGGGGCCGCGCTGCCGGCGCTGGTTTGTTGACGGGTGTGAAGAGATGGGCCGCGCCCCGGGGAAGGCCCAAAATCACGGTGCTAGCTTCCGGCTGACAACGGTCCTTGAGCCATGCCAGCGACGGCCCTGAACGGTCAACTTCCGAAGTACATCGGCAGCACAGGCGGCCTGCTGAACTCGGCTGAAACCGAAGAGAAGTACGCCATCACCTGGACCAGTTCCAAGGCCCAGGCCTTCGAGCTCCCCACGGGTGGCGCCGCCGAAATGAACGAAGGCGAGAACATCATGTACTTCGCCCGCAAGGAGCAGTGCCTCGCCCTCGGCACGCAGCTGCGCACCAAGTTCAAGCCTCGGATCGAGGATTACAAGATTTATCGCATCTACCCCGGCGGTGATGTGGAGTATCTCCATCCGAAGGATGGTGTGTTCCCTGAGAAGGTGAACGAGGGGCGGGCCATGGTGGGCCACAACCCCCGCAGGATCGGAGCCAATCCAAATCCCGCTGGCCTCAAGTTCAGCGGCCGCAACACCTTCGACGCCTGAGCCGGGCACAGCCAAGGCTTAGAAAGGCGGGGCTGAAGCCCCGCTTTTTTGTCTCTCCCCTGCCGTTCCGCCTGTGGCCGCGATGCCGGGACCTGATCGCTCCGCCTTCCTGGCCGAAGCCGCCCGCGGTTGCGACGGCTTTGATGGTGCCAATCTGATCCCCCTTTGGCGCCGCTGTCCCGCCGATCTGGAGACGCCCCTGACCGCCTGGTTAAAGGTGGGTGCGGGAGACCATCCCGGCGTGCTGTTGGAGTCGGTGGAGGGGGGTGAGCGGGTCGGTCGCTGGAGCATCGTCGTCAGCGACCCGCTTTGGACCTTGACCTGCCGCGGCGAGCACGCGCAACGGCGTTGGCGCGATGGCCGCCACGATGATCTCAACGGCAATCCGTTCCAGCTGTTGCGTCAATGCCTGGAGCCGCTGCGACCCGCCCCCGTGCCGGAGCTACCTCCCATGGGGCAGTTGTTCGGTATGTGGGGCTACGAGCTGATCCGCTGGATCGAGCCCAGCGTGCCAGTCCACGCCCGCGAGCCGGAGGCGCCGCCGGATGGCTGCTGGATGCTCGCCGATAGCCAGCTGGTGTACGACCAGGTGAAGCGGCAGATCACCCTGGTGGCCTACGCCGACCTCAGCCAGGGGGCCGACCCGGATCAGGCCTGGTGCCAGGCGGCAGACCGGTTGGCGAGCCTGGAGGCCCGGCTGCGCTCTCCTCTACCCGCCAGCGCCGTGCCGCTGGCCTGGTGCGACGCGGCGCGGTCTGAACTGCCGGTGACGAGCAGCTTCAGCCAGCCGGCTTTCGAGGCGGCGGTGGAGCAGGCCCGCGAGCACATCGCCGCCGGCGACATTTTCCAGCTGGTGCTGAGCCAGCAGCTGGAAACCCTGGTCAGACGCGATCCCCTCGACCTCTACCGCAGCTTGCGGATGGTTAATCCCTCGCCCTACATGGCCTTTTTCAATTTCGGCGACTGGTACCTCATCGGCTCCAGCCCCGAGGTGATGGTGAAGGCCGATCCGTTCGATGACGGCGGCATCCGCGCCTCACTGCGACCGATCGCCGGCACCCGCCCACGAGGCGCCGATGAAGCCAGCGACCGGGCTCTGGAAGCGGAGCTGCTGGCCGATCCCAAAGAGCGGGCCGAGCACGTGATGCTGGTGGATCTGGGCCGCAACGACCTGGGACGGGTCTGCCAGCCCGGCAGCGTGCGGGTGGCAGAACTGATGGTCATCGAGCGCTACTCCCATGTGATGCACATCGTCAGCCAGGTGGAGGGGCGCTTGGATCCGCGGCACGATGTCTGGGATCTGCTGATGGCCAGCTTCCCTGCCGGCACCGTGAGCGGCGCCCCGAAGATTCGGGCCATGCAGCTGATCCACGAGCTTGAACCCCAGTCCCGGGGGCCCTATGCGGGGGTGTACGGCAGTGTGGACTTGAATGGGGCACTGAACACAGCGATCACGATCCGCACGATGGTGGTGCTGCCCGCCGCAGCGGAACCCGGATGCTGGCGGGTGCAGGTTCAGGCCGGCGCTGGCGTGGTGGCCGATTCCCGGCCGGAGGCCGAATACCAGGAAACCCTCAACAAGGCCCGCGGCATGCTCAGGGCCCTGGCCTGCCTGCAGACGCCCGGATCGGCCGGAACTACCGCGGTCGCTGCCAGCGAGGCGGAGCAACGATGACGGCACTGCTGCTGAAGGGCTTTGAGGTGGAGATGTACACGGGCCGTCCCGACGGCACCGTGGTGGGATGCGCCGCGGCGGTGGCGAAGGACCTGCCGGATTTCGTCATCGAACCCGACCACCGCAATCTCGAATACATCACCCCTCCGGAGGCGAATTACCGGCGTCAACTCGCCCTGCTTCTGGAGCCGCGCCAGCGATTGCGGCGCTGGCTGGCCCCCCGGGGCCTCACCCTGATCCCCGGCAGCACCTTGAGCCTGGGGGATAGCTCCCGTTTCGAGCGATCCAGCCCCGCCAACCCCTATCACGCCTATATCGAACGCACCTACGGCAGTCGGGTGGTCACGGCGAGCGTGCACATCAATCTCGGCCTCGACGCCATGGAGCCCCTGTTCGCCGGGCTGCGGCTGCTGCGTTGCGAGGCGGCGCTGCTGCTGGCCCTCAGCGCCAGCTCCCCATTTTTGGACGGCCGGGCCACCGGGGCCCACTCCCAACGTTGGCTGCAGTTTCCGCTGACGCCTGCCCAGGTGCCCCTCTTCCGCGACCATGCCCACTACATCGCCTGGATGGAGGAGCAGCTCAGGGCGGGCACGATGCGCAATGTGCGCCATCTCTGGACCTCGGTGCGCCCGAACGGGGAGGACCGCCCCCACGATCTGAATCGTCTGGAGATTCGCATCTGCGACCTGGTGGCGGACCCAGAGCTGCTGCTGGCGATCACGGCCTGGACCGAACTGCGGCTGCAGCAACTGTTGTTGGCTCCGGAGCGCCATGACCCGTTGCGGGCCAGCCGACTCGACGCCGGGCGCCTGGCGGCCCTGGCCGATGCCAACGACCAGAGGGCGGCCCGCTCTAGCCTCGACGCGGATTTACTGCACTGGCGCGACGGCGAACCAATCGCCGCCCGCCGCTGGCTGGCCGACAGCCTGGAGGCGATGGCGCCCCTGGCGTCTGACATGGGCCTGATGCCTTGGCTGGCTTCGCTGGAGCCGCTGCTGGCCGCAGGGCCCAACGGTGGAAATCAGGCGATGCGTTGGCTCAGCCGATACCGGGCGGGGGAGAGCATCGCTGCCATCCTGACGGAGGACATCGGGGCGCTAGCCGCCCGTGAACAAGCTCTGGCGGCAGGGCTTGCGACAGACATCGCCACACCTTTGGGATGATCATGGCTTCTTCCCCCCCTCTCTCGGTCTCCATGCGCCGGTTTTCACTCGCTCCGGCCACACCCGAGACGCCCCCAGGGGTGATTCGTCTGCTGAGCGAGCGGCTCGAGCTGGTGGAAGATCTGTGGCATACGGTGCTGCGTGATGAATGCCCCGCCGAGCAGGTGGAGCGTTTGCTGCGCCTCAAGCAGTTGAGCGGCCCGCTCGATCCGGGTGGGCTAAGCGATGGCCAGGAACCCTTCAGCCTTGATGGCCACGTCAGTGCGGAGATCGTGCGCCTGATCGGCGAGATGGATCTAGCCGAAGGGATCGCCGCCGCGCGGGCCTTCTCCCTCTACTTCCAGTTGGTCAACATCCTGGAGCAGCACATTGAGGAAGACAGCTATATCGAAAGCCTGAAGCTCAGCTCCGCCCCCGCGGCCAGCGATCCCTTCCTGCCCGCCCTCGCCAGCCAGAGCGAACCGGCCACCTTCCGCCAGCTGTTCGAGCGCCTTCGCAACCTCAACGTTCCACCAGCCCGCTTGGAGCAGCTGTTGCAGGATCTCGACCTGCGGCTGGTGTTTACGGCGCACCCCACCGAAATCGTGCGCCATACCGTGCGCCATAAACAGCGCCGCGTGGCCAACCTGATCCAAAGACTGCAAGACAGCAACGTCAACCCGGATGATCGTGCGCGGCTGCGGCAGCAGCTGGAGGAAGAGATTCGGCTCTGGTGGCGCACCGATGAATTGCATCAATTCAAG
>JBIIIX010000004.1:0-29104 GCA_044234415.1 Cyanobium sp. | reverse complement strand
CGGCAATCTGGGACGGCGGCGGCCAGCTGGAGCTGGTGCAACGCACCGCCCGGGAGCTGGGCTTACAGCTGGAACCGGCGGCCGCCGAGGCCCTGGCCGACGCGATCGGCAGCGACAGCGCCCGGCTCGCCAGCGAGCTGGAGAAGCTTGATCTCTACAGCGCCGCCACCGGTCAGCCCCGGGGCCCGATCACGGCGGCGATGGTGGCGGCGCTGGTGCGGGGCCAGGCCACCAGCAGCCTGGCGGTGGGGGAGGCGCTCCTGGCCGGCCAGGCCGCGGAGGCGATCGCGCGGCTGGACAGCCTGTTGGTGGCCGGCGAACCCGCCCTGCGGATCGTCGCTTCGCTCACCAGCCAGATTCGCGGCTGGCTGTGGGTGTCCCTGTTGGATGCCTCCGGAGAACGGGACGTGGCCGTGATCGCCAAGGCGGCGGGGATCGGCAACCCCAAACGCATCTACGTGCTGCGCAAGCAGCTGCAGGGGCGCAAACCGGGCCAGCTGTTGCGGCTGCTCGGGCGGTTGCTGGAGGTGGAGGCCGCTCTCAAGCGAGGGGTGGAGCCCGCCGATGCGTTCCGCGACGGATTCCTGCTCTCCGGGGCGTCAGCGGCCCCGGCCAGCGGAGGCAGGCCCTGATAATCGCTGCATCGGCGCGACGCTCTCGTCCATGGCCCTGTTGGTCCAGAAGTTCGGCGGCACCTCGGTGGCGGATGTGGAGCGGATCAAGGCGGTGGCGGCCCGGATCGCCCGTGATCGCGAACAGGGCCATGACCTGGTGGTGGTGGTGTCGGCCATGGGCCACACCACCGATGAGCTCACGGGGTTGGCGGCCCGGATCACCAGCCAGCCGCCGCAGCGGGAGATGGACATGCTGCTGGCCACCGGCGAGCAGGTGTCGATCGCGCTGCTCTCCATGGCGCTGCACGCCCGCGGCGTGCCGGCGGTGTCGATGACCGGGACCCAAGCGGGCATCGTGACCGAATCAGCCTTCGGCAGGGCCCGCATCCTGGAGGTGCGCAGCGAACGGCTGCGGCGCCTGCTGGAGGACGGGATCGTGGTGGTGGTTGCCGGCTTCCAGGGCACCAGCAGCGGCCAGGCCGGCACCCCGGAGATCACCACCCTGGGCCGTGGCGGTTCGGATACCTCGGCGGTGGCCCTGGCCGCGGCCCTCGGCGCCGATGCCTGCGAGATCTACACCGATGTGCCGGGGGTGCTCACCACAGACCCGCGCCGCGTGCCCGACGCCCAGCTGATGGAGACGATCAGCTGCGACGAGATGCTGGAGCTGGCCAGCCTGGGCGCCGCCGTGCTGCACCCACGAGCGGTGGAGATCGCCCGCAACTACGGCGTGCCACTGATGGTGCGCTCCAGCTGGAGCGACGACCCCGGCACCCGGCTCACCAGCGGCCCTGGCCGACCGATCGGCAGCGAGGGGCTGGAGCTGGGCCGGCCGGTGGACGGAGCGGAGTTGGAACAGGGCCAGTCCGTGCTGGCGCTCTCCCATGTGCCGGATCGGCCCGGTGTAGCGGCGCAGCTGTTCGAGGGCCTGGCGGCGGCAGGCCTGAATGTGGATCTGATCGTGCAATCCACCCATGAGGGCAGCAGCAACGACATCGCCTTCACCCTGTCTGATGGCGATCTGGAGCGGGCAAGGGCGGTCTGCCAAGCGCTGCTGAGCAGACTGGAGGCGGCGGAGGCCCAGCTCAGCACCGTCTCCGGGATGGCGAAGCTGAGCATCTCCGGCGCCGGCATCATGGGCCGCCCCGGCGTCGCGGCCCGGATGTTCGACACGCTGTCGCGGCTGGGGATCAACCTGCGGCTGATCGCCACCAGCGAGGTGAAGGTGAGCTGTCTGGTGGAGGGGCAGCAAGGGCCGAAGGGGCTGCGGGCGACCGCCGCCGCCTTCGAGTTGGCCGACCATCAGCTGCGGCAGGCGCCGCTGCCCTGCCCCAGCGATGCCCCACCGGTGCGCGGCGTGGCCCTTGATCGGGATCAGGCCCAGGTGTCGGTGCGGCGGGTGCCGGACCGTCCCGGCTCTGCGTCGGCCATCTGCCGGGCCCTTGCGGATGCCGGCCTCAGCCTCGACACGATCGTGCAATCGGAACGCAGCCACGGCGAAGACCACCAGCGCAGCCGCGACATCAGCTTCACGCTGCGCCGTAGCGAGCGGGCGGCGGCGGAACAGGCCCTACTGCCGGTGCTGCGGCAATGGACCGGGGCCTACCTGGAGGATGGCCCGGCCATCGCGCGGGTCAGCGCCGTGGGAGCGGGGATGGCCTGCACGGCGGGTACGGCCGCCCGCATGTTCCGGGCCCTGGCGGACGCGGGGATCAACATCGAGATGATCGCCACCAGCGAGATCCGCACCAGCTGCGTGGTGGCTGAAGAGCAGGGGGTGGCGGCGCTGCAGGTGGTGCATAGGGCCTTCAATCTGGGTGGGTCGATCACGCATCGGGCCGAAGGATCGGAGGCTCCTATCTGACCGTCCCGCCGATGCGTCCGTGGCCCGCTCCCATGGCGACGCTTGCTGCATCGGCTGCTGAGCGACGACGATTGAGACGATCAGAAGCCATCGGAGCGGATCGCAGCCTAGCCGGAGGCCCCAAGCCTGGATCGAAGCGGGTGAACGCTCGGAGCAAACCACCGGGTCTTGGCATGTTGCCACAGGCCAGCACGAGCGGGGCTGTGATGGTTGGGATCAGGGTTTGCCGACCAGCTTCTGACGCAACCCCTTGATGCGGTCGCGGAGGTTGGCCGCCTCCTCAAACTCGAGATTCTTGGCTGCGGCTTTCATCTTATCCTCCAACTGTTGGATCAGTTCTGGCAGCGAATCGAGCGGCACTAAGTTGTGTTCGGCCTGTTCGGTGACCTGCTCCAGTTGATCATCGCTGAGACGCCTGGAGATTTCCAGAGAGGCCAGGATCGAATTGCCGGATCGCTTGCCGGCAGGCTGGGGTGTGATGCCGTGCATTTCGTTGTGGGCCTGCTGGATGGCGCGACGCCGTTCCGTCTCAGAAATGGCCTTGGCCATGCTGTCCGTGAGGTTATCGGCGTAGAGCAGCGCCACGCCCTCCACATGGCGAGCAGCCCGACCGATGGTTTGGATCAGGGAGCGTTCGGCGCGCAAAAATCCCTCCTTATCGGCATCCAGGATTGCCACTAGCGACACCTCCGGCAAATCGAGTCCCTCGCGCAACAGGTTCACACCCACGAGCACATCGTAGGCGCCATTGCGCAGATCCTGAATAATCTCTATCCGCTCGATCGAATGGATCTCCGAGTGTAGATAGCGCACGCGCACCCCATTTTCGGAGAGATAATCGGTGAGATCCTCAGCCATGCGCTTGGTCAGGGTGGTCACGAGCACCCGTTGTTGCCGCTCGGCCCGCTGGCGGATCTCGCCCAGCAGGTCGTCCACCTGACCCTCGCTGGGGCGGACCTCCACGACGGGATCCAGCACGCCGGTGGGGCGGATCACCTGCTCAACCACCTCGGATTCGCTGCGGCCGAGTTCCCACTGGCCGGGGGTGGCGCTGACGAAGATGGTCTGGCGGGCTTTCTCCCAGAACTCATCGCCCTTGAGGGGTCGATTATCGGCGGCGCTGGGCAGGCGGAAGCCATGCTCGATCAACACCTGCTTGCGACTCTGATCGCCGTTGTACATGGCCTGCAACTGGGAGCAGGTGACGTGGCTCTCATCGACCACCAGCAGCCAGTCGTCCGGGAAATAATCAATCAGGCACTCGGGGGGAGTGCCGGCGGCCCGCCCTGCCAGGTGGCGCGCATAGTTTTCGACGCCGTTGCAATAGCCCACCTGCTCGAGCATCTCAAGGTCGTAGGTGGTGCGCTGCTCCAGCCGCTGGGCTTCCAACAGTCGCCCTTGTCCGTTGAGTTCGTCGAGGCGCTGGCGCAGCTCGCCACGGATCTCAGCGATGGCACCATCGAGACGCTCCTTCGGAGTTACGAAGTGTTTGGCAGGGTAGATATTGATCGCTTCCAGACTTTGCAAGATCTCACCTGTAGTGGGATCGACATAGCGAATCGCTTCCACCTCATCACCAAACAATTCGATCCGCACCAAGCGATCCTCATAGGCCGGCCCTATCTCGAGCACATCGCCACGCACCCGGAATCGGCCACGGCTGATCTCGATGTCATTACGCGAATATTGGTTATTCACTAGATCTCGCAGCGACCCGCGCAGATTCAGGCAGTCACCCACCCGAAACTTGACCGCCGCCTTAAGATAATCACTCGGGATGCCAAGCCCGTAAATACAACTGATCGACGCCACAACGATCACATCACGCCGCTCAAACAACGATCGGGTGGCTGAATGCCTCAGCATGTCGATCTCTTCGTTGATCGAAGCGGTCTTGGCAATGTAGGTGTCCGAGACCGGAACGTAGGCTTCGGGCTGGTAATAATCGTAGTAAGAAATAAAATATTCAACCGCGTTTTTGGGGAAGAACTCGCGCAGCTCATTGCAAAGCTGGGCCGCGAGGGTCTTGTTGTGGGCCAGCACCAAGGTCGGACGCCCGCTGTGGGCGATCACGTTGGCGATGGTGAAGGTCTTGCCGGTGCCCGTGGCCCCCAGCAGCGTTTGGTAGCGCTCACCCCGGTTGACACCCGACGTCAGGGCGGCGATCGCCTCGGGCTGATCGCCTCGGGGTTCATAGGGGGCGTGCAGCTGGAACGGATTCATCAGCCCATTCTCGGGGAGAGAAGGGGCAAGGCGTGACAACGGGCAAGCTTTGTCCCGAAGCTCAGGCCACCGGCAGGCCGCTGACCAGCGCCGAGGCCCTGGTGAAATCGACATCCAGGCCCAGCAGCCTGAGCACGACGGTGGAGAGCACGGCATAAACCACGGCGCCCAGGATGGCGCTGACCAACCCATTGCGCAGGCGGAAGCCCGGGATCAGCCAAGCGGCCAGGCCAAACAGGATCACGGTGATCAACCAGTTGAACAGCCAGGAGATTGGGGTCAACAGACCGCCGAGGCTGGTGATCAGCCAGGGCACGCCGAGCAGCAGCCTCAGGGGGAAGATCAGCAAGGTGCCGAGCAAGCCGATCACTAGGGCGGCCAGCAGGCCGATGCCGAAGTTGTCCACCTCAACACCGAGGGGCAGCCAGGACACGAGCAACAGGATCAAGGCCCGTATCGGCCATTGCAGCAGCCAGACGAACGCCTGCATCGAAAATCAGGGGAGGAAACTGGAATCAACGGTAGTCATGGCAGCCGTTTCTGCCTACGCCCGGGGGCGAAGCAGGCGGCGCCCTGGGCTGGACATCGGCCCCCGCACCAGGGAGCGATCGCTGGCGGCACAGCCTCCCAGGTGCCCACAAGGCGCAGTTGCCCTGGCGCACGCCAAGCCAACTGCCGACGGCCAGGTGCCGACTTCAGACCCTCGAAGCCGGCGCGGCGGCGGCGGCGGTCGCTTCGCGCAGACCCCGAACGACGGCCAACATGGCCAGCTCATCCGTGAGGCGATTCACCGCCGAGCCCACGCCCACGCCGCTGGCGCCCGCGGCGAGGGCCAGGGGCACCGTGACCGCCGAGAGCCCGGAAGCACAGAGCACAGGTAGGGGACGCTCAGCGTCCTGGAGCGCTCGGCTGATGCTGTGGGCGGCGGCCAGGGTGGGCGCCGCCTTCTCGATCAGGCCTTGGACCCCGGCGCTGAACGGACGGGCGCTGGTGCCACCCTCGGTTTGGATCAGGTCAGCGCCGGCCTCAGCCAGCTCGAGGGCGAGGCGCTCCTGCTGGCTGAGGGGCAGCACATGGGGCACCGTCACCGACAAGGGCACCTCGGGGAGCAGCTCCCGGGTGCGACGGGTGAGGGCCAGCACCTCCGGCGCGTCGAAGATCCTGCCGAGCGGATAAAACGCATCAAAGTTACCGATCTCCACCATCGCGGCTCCAGCCCGCACCGCTGCGGGGAACAGATCTGGATCGACGGCCGAGACGCAGACCGGCAAGCCAGGGCAGCTCTGCCGCACCGCCGCCACGAGTTGCGGATCGCAGGCGATATCCACCAGATCGGCGGCTCCGGCCGCGGCGGCCCGGCTGATCCGCAGCACCGCGGCCTGGTCGTGGTTGGTGAGGCCAGCGATCACCTTGAGCAGACGGCGCTCATACAGCGCCCGACGCAGACCCACGGGCAGGCTGGAGAGGTACGACATCGGCCGTGAACAGAGAACCTATCGAGATTGTCCCATCCGGGCCCTGGGCGGTGCCACGGTCCTGGGGGCCGCAGGCGTTGCGGCTGCATCGCTGGTTGCTGCGGCGGCCGCGGCTGTTGCCCCGGGGGGCCCGGCTGCTGCTTGCGGTCTCCGGCGGGCAGGATTCGATGGCACTAGCGGTGCTGATGCGGGATCTGCAACCCCTGCACGGCTGGGAGCTGGCCCTCTGGCATGGGGACCACGGCTGGCACGGGGCCTCTGGGACCGTGGCGCAGGAGCTGCTTGCCTGGGCACGGGTCCAGGGCCTGACGGCCTGGACGGATCGGGCGGCACCCGGGGAGGCGAATGGCGAGGCAGCTGCCCGGGATTGGCGCTACAGCTGCCTGGCGCGGCGCGCCCGGCACTGGCACTGCGGCCATGTCGTCAGCGGTCATACCGCCACGGACCGGGCCGAAACGGTGTTGCTGAATCTGGCCCGGGGCTGCCATCGGCGCGGACTGACCAGCCTCGGTCCGAGCCGACCGCTGACGGACGGCGACGAACCCGGACCCGGCGCCGCGCTGGTGCGGCCGCTGCTGATCTTCGATCGGGGCGACACCGGCCGCATCTGCCGCCAGCGGCAGCTGCCCCTGTGGATCGACCCCAGCAATGACGACCAGCGCCTCAAGCGCAACCGGCTGCGGGCAGAGGTCCTACCGGTACTGGAGGCTTGTCATCCAGGCGCCTGCCGGCGCATCAGCCAACAGGCAGAGCGACTAGCAGAGGAACTGGCAACAGACGCCGAGTTGATTGAACTTGCCCTCGCCGGCCTGGAGCGTCGCTTGGGAACTGTCGTCGCACTGGATCGGCCGGCCCTGGCCAAGCTCTCGCCGGCGACCGTGAAGCGATTGCTCGCACACTGGCTGGAAGTTGAACTGGGTGTCAGCCCGCTGGCAAGTTGCTTGGATACACTGGTGTATCGGTTGAGGCAAAACCGAGCGGCAGGCCGGCTGGATCTTCCAGGCGGATGGTTTCTCCATTGGACCTCGACCGACCTAGTTCTAAGCGCGAGACCCCATGGTTAATCCTACGCCGGACCCGGCTGAACCTAACCACTTTGATTTTTACGCGGCCGTTGAGGCCGCCTACCGCAACGGCGACTGGGACACGGTGCTGGAGCAGGGCGCGGTGCTGAACAGGCGGCTGGCCCGCGCGGGCGGCGCCAACGTTCAGGCCCTGCGCCAGCGGCTGGAGCTGATGCTGGCCCACACACACCTCTATGGATTCGGCAATGCCGAATCCGCCCAGCGCCACTACCAAGCCCTGCTCAACCAACCGGTGGAGGCCTCGTTGCGCCAGATAGCCGAAGACGGACTGAAGCAGTGCGGCGACCACGTCGTTGCCCCAGCGGATAGAAGCGGCGACCCGGAGACCTCGACGGCTGGTCCGAGCGAGCGCGAAACGTCCCAGGGATCAGACCAGCCCGACGCATCGGAAGGTTCAGCGGCTGCCGAACCCTGGCTGAACGATCTGAACAGCAACCGCGCCACCGCCGCCAACACCACGATCATGACGGGGAAGACGTCCTATTCCTCCGCTGAGGCGCGGACCGGAATGGCTGCCGAAACAAACGGCTTAACCCTCGGCGAAACCCTGGTGCCGGAGGTCATTGATGAACCGGAACTGCTCGAAATTCATCAGGCGGATCCAAGCTTGGCTGAGGAGGTTGAGCTCAATCCGCAGCTCACGCTTGTGAACCAGCCCTTAGCGAGCCTGGCGGAGGCCGCGGAGTCCGAGATCATCGCTGCAGGGGGCGTCGGGGTCGACGCCGCAGCCGTTGCCGAGGAGCCAGACTCCGATCTGCTGGCTTGCCTGCGGCTGGTGCGGCTGTCCTGAGCCCCCCCGCCTCCAGCTCAGCTGGCCAAGGCCGCTGAGCGGCGACGCCGGGCGCGCCCGCTGGGTTCGACCTCCTCGGCCGGTGCCGTGGGTTGTTTGGCCTGCGGCTGGCTCCGCTCCGGACGTTGTCCGTCCTTGGGGCCATGGGTTGGGGCCTTGGCGGCCTCACGCGGTTGATCAGCGCGCTCCCGGGGAGCTGGGCGAGAATCCGGCTCAGCTTCAGAGCGCCCCTTGTAGGCCGGAGTGCCCGCGGGCGCTGGTTGGACCAAGCAGATGATCAGGGGCTCCACCTGGAGTTCGCGGCGCAGCCGACGTTGCAGACCGATCTCAATCTCCCGTTGCAGTCCAACCCAATCGACCTCCGGTGCCTTGCCACCGGTGTTGCGAGCCAGCTGGTTCCAGCGGTTTTCGAGCACCCAGCCAATCTCACGCTCAGTCCAGAGTGAGAGGCGACGGGGATCGGCGGTGGTGACGACACCGCGCAAGTTGGCCCGGGGCGGCGCGGCCATTACGCCATCGGTGCTGATCACAGCCAGCAAGGTGATCACCCCATCCTCGGCCAGCTGTTGACGCTCCTTGAGCACCCGGGCATCGACGATGCCGTTGCGGGAAGCATCGAGCAGCTCGATGCCAGCCTTCACGGGGTCCCCCCTGCGAATGGCGTCGGGCGTGACCTCCACCACATCGCCGTTGTCGATGATCAGGATGTTGTCGGCTGGCACGCCCATGGACTGGGCCGTACGGGAGTGGCAGACCAGCATGCGGTGCTCACCATGCACGGGCACGAAAAATCTCGGACGGGTGAGCGCCAGCATCAGCTTCTGGTCTTCCTGGCTGCCATGACCGGACACATGGATGCCTTCGCCCTTGCCGTAGACCACCCGTGCCCCCAGCATCATCAGGCGATCAATGGTGTTCACCACGGAGATCGTGTTGCCTGGAATCGGACTGGCAGAAAAAATGATGGTGTCGCTGCCTTTGACCTGAACTTGAGGATGTTCGCCGCGAGAGATGCGACTGAGGGCGGCGAGAGGCTCGCCTTGGCTGCCGGTCATCAGCAGCAGGGTTTCACGATCCGGCATGTCGCGGATCTGTTTGATCGGTACAAACAGATCGTCGGGGCAGCGCATGTAGCCGAGCTCGCGCGCCTTGGCGATCACATTGACCATCGAGCGGCCCAGCAAACCAACCTTGCGGCCGTGCTTGAGCGCCAGCTCGAGAATCATCGACACACGATGAACCGAACTGGCGAAAGTGGTAAGGATTACCCGCCCTTCGGCTTGGGCGATGTGGCGATCAAGGTTTGGATAGACGGAACGCTCTGGCGGCGTGAAACCTGGTAGCTCAGCATTGGTTGAATCGCTGAACAAGCAGATCACGCCGCGCTCGCCGTATTCAGCCAGACGGTGCAGATCGAAATGCTCGCCGTCTACGGGAGTGTGATCAAATTTGAAGTCGCCGGTGAACACCACAACACCCACGGGCGTGGTGACGGCCAAGGTAAAACTGTCCGCGATCGAGTGCGTGTTGCGGATGAACTCAACGGAGAAATGCTGGCCGATCTTGACCACATCGCGGGGGCTCACGGTTTCAATCGTGGTGCGATCCGTAACACCTGCTTCCTCCATCTTGCCCTGCAGCATGGACATGGCCAGACGCGGCCCATAGATCACAGGAATATTGAAGTTCTTGAGGTGATGGGGGATGCCACCAATATGATCTTCATGGCCGTGGGTCACGATCATGCCACGGATTCGCTTCTGGTTCTCACGAAGATAGCTGGTGTCGGGCAGAACGACATTGACGCCGTGCATGCCATCGCTTGGGAAGGCCAATCCAGCATCGACAAGCATGATCTCATCGCCATACTCGAACACACAGGTGTTCTTGCCGATTTCGTGGAGGCCTCCCAGGGGGATCACACGCAGGGCCTGTTGCTTGTTGGCGGTTCCTTTTGGTCCGTTTTGGCTGGTCATTCAGGGGAGTTCTGGTAGAAGAGAATCGGTCGAGGTTTTGGGGCAATGAATCCCGATGAAGCCGGGATGGGCCATGGCGTCAGGTAGGACGCAGGGCGGCGAGAATGGCATTGAGATGTTCACGAACTTCGTCAGGGGCTTCCACTAAGGGCAATCGTGGCGCACCGACCGGCCAACCCATGATCTCCAGGGCAGCTTTGACGGGGATGGGATTCGTTGTCGAGAACAGGGCTTTGAACAACGGCATGAGATGTTCATGCAAGGCTAAGGCTGTGACGATGTCGCCCCGCAGAAAAGACTGAATCAGATCACTGATCTCTGCGCAGACTAGGTGGCTAGCCACACTCACCACGCCCACCGCACCGACCGCCAACATCGGCAACAACAGCGCATCATCGCCGCTGTAAATCGCCAGCCGTTCGCCGCAGAGGGCGCGCAGCCGGGTCACCTCCTCGGTACTGCCGCTGGCAGCCTTGAAACTGACGACATTGGGGAGATCCAAGAGTTTGGCGACGGTCTCCGGGGCCAAACTGCAACCGGTGCGGCCAGGTATGTTGTAAAGCATCAGCGGCATCTCTGGCGCGGCCAGACCGATGGCCCGGAAATGGGCTTCCAGACCTTGTTGGGGCGGTTTGTTGTAGTAAGGAACCACCACCAGCGCGCCATCGGCACCCAGGCGGGCGGCGGCCTGGGTGGCCTCCACCGACTCGGAGGTGCAGTTGCTGCCAGTTCCAGCCAGCAGCATCGCCCGCTGCCCGACCGCCTCGCGCACCGCCCTGAACAGCCGGTGCTGTTCCTCCCAGCTAAGGGTGGGAGATTCGCCGGTGGTCCCGCAGATCACCAAACCTTCGCAGCCCTGATCGACCAGATGCAGCGCCAGCTCGGCGGCAAGGCTGAGATGAACCGAGCCGTCAGGCTGAAACGGGGTGACAAGAGCCGTCAACAACCGTCCGAAGGGAGGTTGACGCAGAGGCAGCCGGGACGGGCTCATGAACCGCCTCCGGCGATCAACAGTTCGGCGATCTGGATGGCATTGAGAGCAGCCCCCTTGCGGATCTGATCACCGCACAGCCACAGTTCCAACGCCCGGGGCTCGCTGAGGTCCTGGCGGATCCGACCCACCGCCACCGCATCCCGTCCGGTCACATCGATCGGCATAGGGAATCGGTTCGCGGCGAAGTCCTCCAGCAGTTCCACACCGGGAGCCGCGGCCAGTAACTGGCGCGCCTCCTCCACGGGGAAGGGCTCCTCGAACTCAATGTTGACCGCCTCCGAATGGGCGCGCAACACCGGCACCCGCACGCAGGTTGCGCTGAGGCGCAGCTCCGGCAGTTCCATGATCTTGCGGGTCTCGTTCAGCATCTTCAGCTCCTCTTCGCAATATCCGTTTGGCTGCAGAGGTGAATTGTGCAGAAACAGGTTGAAGGCCAGGGAATGGGGAAGGACAGAACTTGCGGGCTGACCCCCATCCAGCACGACACGGCTCAGCTGCCGCAACTCCTCCATCGCCCGGGCACCGGCACCGCTGGCGGACTGGTAGGTGCTGACCACAACCCGGCGGATCGGCCGTCGCGCCGCCAGCGGGGCGAGGGCGACGGTGAGCAGGATGGTGGTGCAGTTGGGGTTGGCGATGATCCCCCGGTGTCGCAGCGCGGCGGCGGGATTCACCTCCGGCACCACCAGCGGCACATCCGGATCCAGCCGGAAGGCGCTGGAGTTGTCGATCACCACCGCGCCGGCGGCCGTGGCCTGGGGAGCCCAGAGGCGGGACACGGAGCCGCCGGCGGAGGCCAACACCAGGTCAACCGATTCGAATGCCGCCGGGTCCACCGGGCGGACCCGCAGCCGTTCCCCCTGCCAATCCACCTCCTGGCCAGCGGAGCGAGGCGAGGCGAGGGGGATCAGCTCCGCCACAGGGAACCGCCGTTCCGCCAACAGCTGCAGCAACTCCTGGCCGACAGCCCCAGTGGCCCCCAGCACGGCAACCCGCAAGGGACGACGCGACAACGGACCGCTGGGGTGGGCGACGGGCGAAGCGGCGGTGGTGGCGGGAACGGTCAAGGGGAGCTTGGTGGAAAGGCGGTTGGTGGAAAGACGGTTGGTGGAAAGGCGGTTGGGGAACGGGGCGGGGAGGGGTAGGGCAGCGGCTGCCTTGGCATCGCTGGATAGCCAAAAACCTTTCCGCAGCTGGATCTGCGGCCTGGCGGGGCTAACGGTGGGGGTGTCGCTGGCCGGGGACCATTCCCCGAATCAAGGGATGAACCTTGAAGCTCGAAGGAAGCGTGGAAGGCGGCACGACGGAAGAATTCCGTCGGGGCGTGGGACTTCCCGAATCCTGGCGGGATATATCGCGCTGCGTTCGTCGAGTTCACGATACGCGCTCGTACCCCGAAACCGCCACTTTCTAGGATCGAGTGCTGCTCTTCCCTCCGCCGACCGCCCATGAGTGCCGCCACCAGACCTGCCAGCACGACCACCCCCAGCGGCCAGGTCGACAGCGGCGGGAAGGATGCCACCTCCGAACTCGGGGTGACCACCAGCGCTCTGCCCGGCAGCCGCCTGGCGCTGGGGTTATCGGTGCCAGGCGGGCGCTGCCAATCGAGCTACGACGCCGCCGTGGACAAGCTCAGCCGCAGCGTGCGGCTGCCAGGCTTCCGGCCCGGCAAGGTACCCCGGCAGGTGCTGCTCAATCAGATCGGCACCCAGCGGATCCGGGCCACCGCCTTGGAGGACCTGGTGGACAGCGCCTATCGGGATGCCCTGGTTCAGGCCGGCGTGGCTCCCCTCAGCCGCCCCGAACTCGCGGAAGAATTTGAGGCGCTGCTCAATCGCTTCCAACCCGGCGCTCCGCTGGAGTTCACCCTGCAGATCGATGTCCGTCCAACCCCGCGGTTGAAGACCACCCGAGGGCTGAGCGCCGAGGTCGAAGCCCTGGCGTTCGACCCGGGCCAGGTCGACGACCTGATCGAGCAATCCCGGCGCCGTCTGGCCACGCTCGTGCCGGTGGAGGGCCGCCCCGCGGCCCTCGGGGATGTGGCCCAGGTCGCCTTCGAGGGCATCTTCTCCGACACCGGCGAAGCGATCGAACGCGGCAGCAGCGACAGCATGGAGGTTGAGCTGGAGGAAGGCCGCATGATCCCCGGCTTTATCGAGGGCATGGTCGGCATGACCCTCCAGGAGACCCGAGAAGTGACCTGCAACTTCCCCGAGTCCTATCCCCAGGAGGAGGCCGCTGGCCGGCCGGCCAGTTTTTCGATCACGCTCCAGGAGCTCAAGGTGCGCGAGCTACCGGCCCTGGACGATGCCTTCGCCCAGCAGGCCAGCGACAAATCCAGCCTCGAGGAGCTGCGCGGCGACCTGGAGACCCGCCTGCGCGAGGACCTGGAGCGGCGGCAGCGGGCCAACCGCCAGGACGCATTGCTCAAGGCCCTGATCGAGCAGCTGGAGGTGGAGCTGCCCGAGAGCCTCGTCCAAGAGGAGATGCGGGCTGTGGTGGAGCAGACCGCCAGCCAGCTGGCGCAACAGGGGATGGATGTTCGCAAGCTGTTCACCCCGGATTTGGTGCGCAGCCTGCTGGATACCTCCCGCCCCGAAGCGGAGCAAAGGCTCCAGGCCCGGCTGGCGCTAGAGGCCTTGGCCAAGGCCGAGGCCATCGCTGTCGAGTCGAGTGCCGTGGAGGCCCGCGTGCGCGAACTCAGCCGCGAACTCAGCACTGCTGGCAATCGGGTCGACCCCCAACGGCTGCGGGAGGCGGTGGAGGAAGAACTCCTGCGGGAGGCGCTGCTCGCTTGGCTTGAAGCGAACAGCAGCATTCGCGACAAGACCCCTGACAGCGACGACAGCACGCCGACCTCCGCAGCCTCCGAGAAGACGGCGGCGGCAGAAGCGAGCCCTGCCCCGACGGGCAAGCAGCCCAGCGGCGCCGCATCGGAGGCGGCCGGGCCGGCTCAGGTTGAACCGAGCGCGGGTTCAGCGGCGGCGGACGACGCCTCAGAACCGGCTCGCGTCGGCGGCAAGGCAAAGGCGGTGGCGGCCGATCCCGCGGACGCCGACACGCCGGTCTGATTAGCCCGCCCTGGCAGCACCAGGGAGAATCCCCATAGATTGATTGCAATCGTGACCCAGCGCCACACCCGCGTGATCGAAGCCTTTCCGCTTCCATTCCCCTCCGGATTCCCCGCCCCGGAGACGGCTGCACCCCCCCAGGCCGTTCGACGCCATCCGGTCCACAGCCGCTGGGGCGGTCTCTCCCCTTGGAACGCCATCAGCGCCGCTCCCCTGGCCAGCCCCGGCGTTCTGCCCACAGTGGTGGAGCAGTCAGGCCGGGGCGAGCGCGCCTTCGATATCTATTCGCGGCTGCTGCGGGAGCGAATCATCTTCCTGGGCACCGGCATTGATGACCAGGTGGCCGACTCACTGGTGGCGCAGCTGCTCTTCCTTGAGGCCGAAGACCCGGAAAAAGACATTCAGATTTACATCAATTCCCCGGGCGGCTCGGTGACAGCGGGCTTGGCCATTTACGACACCATGTGTCAGGTGTCGCCCGATGTGGTCACGATCTGTTATGGGCTTGCCGCCAGCATGGGGGCTTTCCTGCTCTCCGGAGGCACCCGGGGCAAGCGCTTAGCCCTGCCCAACGCTCGCATCATGATCCACCAGCCCTTGGGTGGCGCCCAAGGCCAGGCGGTCGATATCGAAATCCAGGCGCGGGAGATCCTCTACCTGAAGGACACCCTCAACGGTCTGCTGGCTGAGCACACCGGCCAACCCCTGGAACGCATCGCCGAAGACACCGACCGCGACTACTTCCTTTCGCCCGAGGAAGCGGTTCAATACGGTCTCATCGACCGGGTGGTGGACGACAGCACACCGGTTTGATGCTTAAGGACGACCGACGAGCCACGGCTCAGGGTTGATCCTGAACACGGGGGTTCCGCTTCCCCGGCTGGATAAGCACCCTCCTCCCCGTCAGACGCCGCCCGAACCGAATGGCCAAGTTCGATGCCCACCTGAAGTGCTCCTTTTGCGGGAAGTCCCAGGAACAGGTTCGCAAGCTGATCGCTGGGCCCGGGGTCTACATCTGCGATGAGTGCATCGATCTCTGCAATGAGATCCTCGATGAAGAGCTGGTCGATGGCCATGGCCATGGTCATGGTCATGGTCACGGGCAACCCGGTCGAGGCGGCGATAGCCAGCGCAAGGCAGCCAGCCGCAAGGTGCCGCGGCCGGCGCCCACCCTGGCCACCATTCCCAAGCCTCAGGACATCAAGACGTTTCTGGACCAGCAGGTGGTTGGCCAAGAGGAGGCCAAGAAAGTTCTTTCTGTGGCGGTCTACAACCACTACAAGCGCTTGGCCTGGCAGGGAGATGGCAAAGGCGAAACCGACCGCTCCGCCACCCGCTTGCACAAGTCGAACATCCTGCTGATCGGCCCCACCGGCTGCGGCAAGACCCTGCTGGCCCAGTCGTTGGCCGAAATGCTCGACGTGCCCTTCGCGGTCGCCGATGCCACCACCCTCACCGAAGCGGGCTATGTGGGTGAGGACGTGGAAAACATCCTGCTGCGGCTGCTGCAGAAGTCGGATCTCGATGTGGAGCAAGCCCAGCGGGGCATCATCTACATCGATGAAATCGACAAGATCGCCCGCAAGAGCGAAAACCCCTCGATCACCCGGGACGTTTCCGGAGAAGGGGTGCAGCAGGCCCTGCTGAAACTGCTGGAGGGCACCGTGGCCAACGTGCCTCCCCAGGGAGGTCGCAAGCATCCCTACCAGGACTGCATTCAGGTCGACACCAGCCAGATCCTGTTCATCTGCGGCGGCGCCTTTGTCGGACTGGAGGACGTGGTGCAAAAGCGCCTCGGCCGCAACGCCATCGGCTTCCTCACCCCGGACGGCCACAGCCGTCCTCGCACCGGCCGCGAGCAGCATGCCGCCGAGGTGTTGCAGCACCTCGAACCGGAGGATCTGGTCCGCTACGGGCTGATTCCGGAGTTCATCGGCCGCCTGCCGGTCACCGCGGTGCTGGAACCCCTCGACAGCCGGGCCCTGGAGGCGATCCTCACCGAACCGCGGGATGCGCTGGTCAAGCAGTTCCAAACCCTGCTCAGCATGGACGATGTCCGGTTGGAATTCGAACCGGACGCCGTTGAAGCGATCGCTCGCGAAGCCCACCGCCGCAAGACCGGCGCCCGCGCATTGCGCGGCATCGTCGAGGAACTGATGCTGGAGGTGATGTACGACCTGCCCTCGCGCCGGGATGTCAAGTTCTTCACGGTCACCCGCGACCTGGTGGAACAGCGCAGCCGCGCCAAGGTGCTACCGATCGGCTCCATCGGCGAGGTGAATAGCCAAGCCAGCGCCTGAGCTCTGGCGCCCGGATCGGCAACCTGGTGGCAGCCGGTCGGGCTATCCCCAATGCCAGGGCAGTGCGGTCAGCCCTTGGCGACAGCCAAGCTGATCTCACCCCTGACCAGGCCGATCACCGTGCCCGCCGCCGACCATCTGCAGGTGCCCAGGCAGCATGGCCTGTTTCTGCACCACGGCATCGATCTGGGCGATGGCAGCGTGGCCCACTACCTGGAGGGCCGGCAAATCCTGCGCAGCCCCCGCGAGGAGTTCGGCCGCGGCCAACCGATCAGCACCGTGGCCTACCCCGAAGGCAGGGCCTCATCCACCACGGTCACCCTGCGGCGAGCCATGGGGCGCCTGGGCGAGCAGCGCTACAACCTGCTGTTCAACAACTGCGAGCACTTCGCCCATTGGTGCAAGACCGGACGCCATCGCAGCGCCCAGGTGGAGCACTGGTTCGATGGGATCAGCGTCGGCGCCCTGGCCCTGGGCCAGTTTGTGCCGGCAACCCTGATCTCCGGGATCAAGCTGCTGCTGCGCCAGGGGCTGAGCCTTGATGCCCGGCAGCTGGAGCAGGGCCGGGCTCTGGCCCTGCGCAGCCTGGAGCAACTGGACAGCTGGCGCCTGCAGCTTCAGCAGCGGCTGGAGGAGGAACTCAGCCGGGCCGAAGCGCGCTGGGGGAGCGGCAACGACAGCAGCCCGTTCCTGCGGGCCCGCCTGGCGGCCCAATCCCTCTCGGACCAGCTCAGTGAGGTGGAGGAGCTGGAACAGCGGCTGCAGAAGCTGCTGGCGCCTCCAGCCCCGCCCATGTCCTGATCACCGCCACGGGCGAAGCCCTCCCCCCGCAGGCGGTTCAGGCCGCTGCGTCAGCGGTGGTGATGTCGGTAGAGTTCAAAGCCCTCCAGACCTCGGAGCGGCGCCAATGGCCCCGGCCTATCAGCCGCTTCACCACAAGTACCGGCCCCAGCGGCTCGACCAACTGGTGGGTCAGACGGCCATCGCCGCCACCCTCGGCCAAGCCCTGCGCAGCGGCCGGATCGCCCCGGCCTATCTCTTCAGCGGACCCCGCGGTACCGGCAAAACCTCCAGCGCCCGCATCCTGGCGCGCTCCTTGAATTGCATCGGCGCCGACGGCCCCACGCCGGAACCCTGCGGCAGCTGTGAGCTCTGCACCAGCATCGCCGCCGGCACCGCCCTGGATGTGATCGAGATCGACGCCGCCTCGAACACCGGGGTCGACAACATCCGGGAGCTGATCGAACGCTCCCGCTTCGCGCCGGTGCAGGCCCGCTGGAAGGTCTATGTGGTGGATGAGTGCCACATGCTCTCCACCGCCGCCTTCAACGCCCTGCTCAAGACCCTTGAGGAACCGCCGCCGCGGGTGGTGTTCGTGCTGGCGACCACGGATCCCCAGCGGGTTCTGCCCACGATCCTGAGCCGCTGCCAGCGCTTTGATTTCCGGCGGATTCCCCTCGACGCGCTGGAGAGCCATCTGGGCTGGATCGCCGAGCGAGAAGGGATCGGCATCTCGGCGGAAGCCCTGCATGTGGTGGCCCAGCGCTCCCAGGGAGGCCTGCGCGACGCTGAGAGCCTGCTGGACCAGCTGAGCCTGCTACCTCCACCGATCGAGGTGGATGCCGTCTGGGATCTGCTCGGCGCGGTGCCGGAACAGGAGTTGCTGCGGCTGGCCCAGGCGATGGCCGCGGCGGAGCCGCTGCCGCTGGTGGAAGCGGTGCGGGAACTGTTGGAGCGCGGCCGAGAGCCCGCCGCGGTGCTGCAGGGGCTGGCCGGGCTGTTGCGGGATCTGCTGCTGGCCGGTACCGCCCCCGATCGGCTGGAGCTGACGGCGGTCTCGCCGACGCTGCGCCCGCAGCTGCCGGAGGTGGCCCGGCTGCTCGGACGCGAGCGCCTGTTGCGCTGGCATGGCCAACTGCGAGGCAGCGAGCAACAGCTGCGCAACAGCGCCCAACCGCGCCTTTGGCTGGAGGTGCTGCTGTTGGGGTTGCTGGCGGAGCCGCTGGCCGTTGCGGCGGCTGGCGCCGCCCCAGCAGCCCAGGCCGGATCCGCGCCGGCCTCGGCCCAGGCGCAAGTCCCCGTTGCGGTCCACCGTCCCGCCGACCTGGGCGCCCCAGCGGCGCCGCCGCCAGTGCCGGAATCCCAGCCGCCGGCAGCCTCAGCCCAGGCCGCTGCCCAGCCGCCGGCTCTGACCAGGGCGGCCGGCGGCACGGCTGGTGGCGGCGTCAACCTGCCCGATCTCTGGCAGCAGATCCTGGCGGGCCTTGAGCTGCCCTCCACCCGCATGCTGCTCTCCCAACAGGCCCAGCTGGTTCACCTGGATAACCAGCGGCTGGTGGTGCGGGTGGCCGGCACCTGGATGGCGATGGTGAAGAACCGCCAGTCGCTGCTGGAGAAGGCGATCACCACCGCCCTCGGCCAGCCGCGGCAGCTGGTGCTGGAGGACAGCCACGACGCTGCCGCCGCACCCCCGGCGGCTCCCCAGGCGCCCCCGGCCCCGATCGCGCCGCTGTCGCGTACCGCCCCAGTGGAGACAACGCCCCAGGCTGCCGCGTCGGCGGCGCCCGCCTGGGGAGCGGCCAACGACCCAGCCGACAGGGTGGGGCCGGGAGATGGGCCCGAGGCGGCTGGGGCACCGCCTCGGGCGCCAGAGGTCGGGCCAACGGCCGGGCTAGCGCCCGCAGCCGGGCTGCCGCTCGCCCCCGCGGACGATCCGGCCGCAGGGGCGAGCGGCAGCTTGCGGCCGGCGGAACAGACCTCCCCCGGCACCGGTCCAACAGGGGAGGGGCCAGTGGCGGGGGGGGCAGCCGGGGATGCCCGCACCACCGCCACTGGCCCAGGGCCTGGGCTAAGGCCAGGCCAGAGGCCAGCGGGCGACCAGGCCGATGCGAGCGGGCCCGCCGCTGCGGCGCCAGCCGCCGCACCACGGGCTGAGACGCCCACACCCCAGCGCGGCGCCAACGGTGGCAACCCACCGGCCTCCGGCTCCACCGCCCCGCCAACACCTCCGGGCTCGGCGTCGCCGCGCTCTCCCCTGGACGACAAGGCCCGACGACTGGCGGAGTTCTTCAACGGCGAGATCGTCGAGCTGGAAGAGCCCATCACAGATCTCCACGACGCGGCTTGAGCCCACGCCCACGGGGGCCGGCAGAGCGGGCCGGCAGCGGGCCTGCGGGCCGCTCCGAGCGGCGCCTGGATGGTCAAACGGAGCGCTGGCTTGGCCCCGGGCAGGGTTGCCATCGCCGTGGCTCCGGCCTGGGATCGGGCGATGGGGTGGACCGCTGGTGCCGCCGGAGCCGGTGGGGTTTCAAGGGGGGGCTGGCCGCCGTGGCGGCAGCTCCAGGCCCGGATAGGCACGGTTCAGCAGGGCTTGGGTTCCCTCCGGCCAACGCGCCACATGGCGATACAACGCCGCAACCGCGCTGTTGTGCTGCCGCAAGGAGGCGAAATAGGTTTCGAAGGCATCCCGATAGGCATTGGAGGACTGGACGACGCGGGTTGCATCGCCGCGGCCGTTCAGATACTCCCGGCCCGCCGCCCGTAACGACTGACCCGCCACGGAGAGTTGATCGGCAGCGGCCTTGATCAGGATCAGGCTGTTGATGAGTTCCGCCTGGTTGTCCTGAACCTGGCGGGTGACGCGGAGGCGCTCCAGGTCGGCCTTGGCGAGGCCCTGCCTGGAACGGCTGCGTAGGGCTTCCGCTTCAGCCGCCAAGATGCCGCCATCGAAGAGGGTCCAATCGAAGCCCAGGCCCAGCTGGGTCTGGAACGCCTGATTGACGCTGTCGGTCTGCTGGGCCTGGTTCAGCAGCGGTCCACTGGTGGAGATCTGGGTGGGATTGGACAACTGGCCCGCCAGGGACAACCTGGGCAGGTAGCGGCGTTGACGCGCCCTGGCGCTCCAGCCAGCGGCCGTGGCCGTGGCGAGGCTGACCTGGATTTCCTCCCGCTGGCGCAGGGCCTGTTCGAGGCTCAGGGCCAGCGGCTGCTCCCAGGCGCCCTGTTGGCTGAGGGGGTCGGCCGGCAGCGCCAGCTGGCCGGGCGGCAGGCTGAGGCTCTGGGCCAGGACGGCGGCCGCCTGGATCACGCGCTGGTGGATGGAGATCCGCTTGATCAGCAGCCCCAACCGCTGGGTGAGCAGCTGATCCAGTTGGCCGGGGTCATCGGACTTGATGATGCCCGCTTCAGCGAGCCGGGAAACCTGCTGCTCCAGCTGGCGATAGGATTGCTCCAGCTGATATTGCTCTTGAAGCGCGTAATATGCCTGTTGGATCTCCAGAATCAGGGTTCGAGCCTCAACCAAAAACAAAAAGCGCCGGGCGGCAATCTCTGAGCTGGTGGCCTGGATTCTAGAGTTGCGACTTGGATCAAAGAATTCCCAGTTCAGGTTGAGTAAAGGCAGAGAAGCCTGACCATTTTTGAGGGTGATGGTCTCGTTCCATCCGGTTGCGCCTCGAATCCGCTCACTGTTCGTGGTGGACGTCCAACCCAAGATCCCTGGAGAATTGCTGCCACCCCGCAAGGAGGGCCACCATTCACGCTGGATGGCCACCAGGGTCCAATCCGATTCCTGGATCGCCGCATGCGCCTCCCGCAGGCTCGGATTCTCCCGCAGACCGAGGGCAATGGCTTCATCCAGCTTGAGCCGGAGGGCCGATTTCTCCAAGCCGTCTCGGTAGAGCCGGAGACGCTGAAGCAGATTGCGATGTTGGAGATCAGCATCCGTGGCGGCAGCGCAGGTTGGCGCGCCTCCGAATTGAAGAGCGAATGGAATAATCGCAAGTAGGCCTAGACGAGAATGATCAAGGAAGCCGATTCGAAACCAATCGAGATGATCCTTTACGGCCAACAACAGCTGGAAGATGGAGTGCATCAGCCAGCCATCCCCTGGGATCCAGGAC
Organism: Cyanobium sp.; assembly: GCA_044234415.1. Taxonomy (GTDB): domain Bacteria; phylum Cyanobacteriota; class Cyanobacteriia; order PCC-6307; family Cyanobiaceae; genus Cyanobium. The sequence goes on along the minus strand of JBIIIX010000004.1, from coordinate 7,811 downwards.
AGGCGGTGGATGGGGCGGAGGCCGCTGGGACCCAGGAGCCCTGAAGCGGGGCCATTCGATCCAGAACCCATGGCGGGGACCTGGACTCTAGCTTGATTGACGACAATCAAACCAACCGGAAGAAGCAGCGTCTGCAAAACACAACGGTTGCTGTTATCCGTTATCCGTTGACATCGGTGGCCTGATTGAGCAGCCGATCGCAACCGCCACGGTTGGGACTGGAGCTCAGCCCACCTCCGTGGCCAGATCCTCCTCGCCCTCCACCATGCCCTCCTCGTCGTCCTCAAGGTCCAAGGCTTCATGGGCGCCGAGGTGCAGCGTTTTGGCCCAAACCAACCGCTTGGGCAGCAGGGCCATCCGCAGCGTGACCCAGGGGATCACCAGGAACCAGTGGAACAGATACGCCATCCCCAGCACCAGATTGAACGGGTGGGGCGCGGGCAAGGCCGGCCCCTCACTGGGCCGTTGGCAACTGCGCAGGATCGCCAGACCGGAGAGCATCAGCGTCACCAGAGACAGGGGCCAGACCGTGGGCAGCGTGCCGGTCGCCAGGCTGGCGATCAGATCGGCGCTCGCCACCACCGGCAGGGCGTACTGCAACAGGAAGAAGCAGGTGAGATCGAGCCGTTGCCGCGGCTTCAACCGATCGGAGATCAGCTCGGGCCAGTAATCGAAGAACCGCTGCAGGCCCCCCTCGGCCCAACGCTGGCGTTGACGCCAGAGGGCCGGCAGGCGCAACACCGCTTCCTCCCGCACCGGCGGATCCCAGAGCAGGCCGATCGGCTGGCCCTGCAGCAGCAACCGGAAGCTCAGATCCAGGTCATCGGTGACGGTGAATTCGTTGAATCCACCGCAGGCCAGCAAGCTCTCACGCCGCAACAGCTGGCCATTGCCCCGCAGTTCGGCCACACCGCCATCAGCCAGGCGGCCTTCCTGGACCAAGGCATCGAGGGCCATCTCCATGGCCTGGGCACGGGTGAGCCAGTTGGCCTCGGCATTCACCACCGCCTTGCGCAACTGCAGACCAGCCCAGCCGGCGGTTTCGGCCTGGGGAATCAACCGCTCCAGCAGGTCCGGGGGCAGCACGGCATCAGCATCGAGCACCAACATCCAGCGCCCCTCCAACCGCTGCAGCACCAGGTTCAGGGCCGCCGACTTGCCGCCTCCAGCGCCACGCGGACGCCGCAACACGGTGAGCAGTGGATGGCGGCGCTGCAAGGCGGCCAACAGCTCTGGGGTGCGGTCCTCGCTGCCGTCATCCACGACCCAGAGGCGTAGGCGTCCTACGGGCCAGCGCAGGCCGGTGATGGTGTCCACCAGCCGAGCGATCACGGCCTGCTCATCCCGGGCCGCCACGACCACATCAACCAGCGCCACGGTGGTGTCCAGCGCGGCCGACGCGCCCAGCTGGGCGGTGGCGTCGAGCGCTGCCGGCGCCTCGGAGGACCCAGCTGGAGCCACGGCGCCGCTGGCGGCGGCAGCTTCCCCAGCCGTCGTGGCGAGGGCGGCGCGGCCAACCGCCGGATCCAGCCCAGTGGTGGCTGCCGAATTAGGCGCCCCACTGGGTTCACCGCTGGAGCTGGGTTCGCCGCTGGACGGAACAGAGGCGCTAGCAGGCGGCTTCGCCCGCAGCAACGTGCGCAGGCTGTAGGCCCCCAGCAGGGCCGCAAGAGTGAGGGCGGGCAAGCTGGCCCGCAGGGGATCCAAGGCGTGGGGCGCGGCCCCCGCGGCCCCGCAGCAGAGCAAGAACAGGAGGGCCTTGCCGCGGCGGCGGTCGTTGGGTTGGCCGCCGTCGCTCATGGGGCTCCTAGAAGTAAAGGAATCCTAAGGGGCCTCGCTGGGGTTGCCGCCGCTGGCCAGGTCCACCGTGCTGCGCAGCTGGGTGTCCGGGTAGTAGCGGCTGAGTATGCGGGGGGCGCTCCAGCCCTGCCGCGCCAGGTCGATGGCCCCCGCCTGGGAGAGCCCGGCGCCATGGCCGAACCCACCTCCCACCAGCCTCCAGAGCCCTGATCCCGCCGGCGTGACCACAAACAAGGTGCTCGGCAGTTGGCGCAAGCGGCGGCGGATCGCATCGCGGCGCAGCACGCGCGAGCCCTTGCTGCCACTGATCTGCAAGGCCAGCACCCGGCCGCTCGGTCCCCGCTCCAGCACCGTGAGCCGCTGCACCGCGCCGATCGGGGTTGGGCCGCTGGCCGTCGCCCGGGCCAGATCGTCGGCGCTGAGCAGCCGCTGCCAGCGGAACAGGGGATGGTCCGCGCCATAGGCGGGCGAGGACTCCCGCAGCAGTCGCTTCAACGGCTCAGGGGCCAAGGGCAGCGAGAGGCCGCGGCTGAGGCTGGCGGGACCATCGACAAAGGGCCGTAGATAGGGCAACGGCGCCCCGTTCCAAACCTCGTCGTAGCCGGCGGCGACGCCCCCATTGCTGGCGTGGTAGACAGCGTGGATCGGCTGGCCCTGCCAGCTGAGCACCTGGCCGCGGCTGCGCTGGATCGCCTGGCGCACGGCGGCTCCGGCCAAGCGCGGGTCGGCGTAGACCTGGCATTGGGTGTCGGAGCAGAGGTGGTAGCCATCCACCCGGAACCGGTGGCTGTTGCGCAGCGCCCAGGTGCGGGCCAGCACCGCCTGGGCCTCCAGGGCCGCAGGCGGCGAGCCGGCGCCGATCTCGTGGGGCAACACCCCCTCGAGATAGCGCTCCAGGGGAACCTCCTCCACCAGGGTCCAGCTGCCGTAAGCATCGGGCTGCAAGCGGAAGGGCCCGCCATAGACCCCGCCACGCCAGAGCAGGCCGGCCGGGGCCTTGAGCCGCAGGGGCCCTGTCAGGGCCAGCACCCCCTTCGGGCGGCGCAGCTCGAGCACGGCGCGACGGGTCTCACGCCGCTCCACCAGGGCCGCCTTATGGCCGGGGGGGGAGGGAGCCGAGGCGGGGGCCCACACCTCCCACTCGCCCGGATGGGCGATCACGGCCGCCACCCCGAGCTGCCGCCACTGATTCGCCATCTCCTCGGCGCTTTCGAAGCTGGCGAACGGGCCCAACACCCGCCGTCGCCACAGCAACGGTTCGGCCAACGCTTGCCAGCGCCAGTGCAGCAGCAGCTCTGGCGCCGACACGGCGCGGTTATCCGCCGTGACCAGGGTGAGGGGCTCTTTGCCGGCGCTGCTTAGGCGCAAGGGCACTGGGCCGGCGGGGTCCTGGTCGGGCGGCGGGCCAAGGCGGCTAGCCAGGGCGACCCAGATCCGCGGATCCTGGGCCGCCAAGGGAGCTGGAGGCTGCACGGGCCAATGCAGCGGGCCCTCCGCGGTGGCCGCCGGCGGCGGGACGAGGGGCGGAGGAACATCCAGGGCGTGGCAACCGCCGGGCAGCAGCAGGGCGCCCGCCAGCAGCAGCCGGCCCAGCCGCGCCCATGGCGGCAGGGGAGGTTGGCAGCGTGGCAACGGGCGAACGGGCATGGGGAGGTGCGGAAAGGTTGGAAGGGGGGGTCCGCGTCGTACTCTGATTGTTTGCGCGCGACCCGAGATGCCGAAGCTCAAGACCCGCAAGTCGGCCGCCAAGCGGTTCCAGGTCACCGGCAGCGGCAAATTCCTGCGGCGGCGCGCCTTCCGCAACCACCTGCTCGATCACAAGGGCCCCAAGCGCAAGCGCTACCTAGCCACGAAGGCTGTGGTCGACGAGCGCGACCACGACAACGTGGCGCTCATGCTCCCCTACGCCTGATTCAGGCTGTCTGTCACGATTCCGTTCACCGTCTCCTGAGAGTTTTCCATGGCCCGCGTCAAGAGGGGCAATGTCGCCCGCAAACGCCGCAACAAGATTCTTCGCCTCGCCCGAGGCTTCCGCGGCAGCAGCGGCAGCTTGTTCCGCACCGCCAACCAGCGGGTGATGAAGGCCCTCTGCAATGCCTACCGCGACCGGCGTCGGCGCAAGCGCGATTTCCGCCGTCTCTGGATCGCCCGCATCAATGCCGCCGCCCGGATCAATGGCCTGAGCTACAGCCGCTTGATCGGCGGCCTGCACAAGGCGGATGTGCGCCTCAACCGCAAGATGCTGGCCCAGCTGGCGGTGCTTGATCCCGCCAGCTTCAGCAGCGTGGTCGGCACCGCCAGCCGCTGATCGGCAACCCTGCCGATGACGGACCTGTTACCTCAGGCCTACTTGATCGGCCTGATCGTGTTGCTGGGCGGGATCGCCGTGGTGCTCGGGCGCCAGATCCTGCGGGTGCGGCGCGATGAACAGATCATGGGTCGCTTGGGAGCTGAGGCCGGAACCAAAGGGTCTGGTATCAGCTCGGAGGATCTCTATGCGCTGGCTTCGGTGCAGCTGCGCAAGCGCTTGTATGGCCAGGCCAGCGACAACCTGCGCAAGGCTTTGCGCAAGGCAGAGTCGGAGGAGGCTCCCGGCGAGGCCTTAGCCCTGATCCAAAATGCCTTCGGCTTCTCACTGGCGGCCCAGGACAACTACCAGCAGGCCGTGCGCCACTACCGCGCCGCCCTGAAGGCCCGGGCCGACTACCCCGTGGCCTTGAACAATCTGGCCTTTGCCCTGGAAAAACTCAAGCGGGAGGGAGAGTCGCTTGAGCTCTACCGCCAAGTGCTGGAGCTGGAACCGGGCAACCGCACCGCCAGCAAACGCCTGCGCTTGCTCGAGCGCCGCGGCGTCACCGAACAGAGCCGCTCCGGCAGCGGCACCGGCATGGCGGATTGAACCGAGGCAGGCGTCCGTTGTTGAGACGCTCGCCACGGACGGATGCTTACAGCCAGGAGTGGAGAAAGCTCGAGGCGAAGATCGCGATCAAGGCTCGGGGATGCAGCTGAAGAAGAGGGCTTTAGAGCTGCTGGCCCTTCGCCGTGGGGATCAGGCAGGCTGCATCCACAGTGGCCTGGATGTTGTACCCCCCATCGCCTCCTGCCAGCATCAGAAACGATGCTGGCGCCAAAGAGAGCCACGGCTGCTGGCCTGAGATTGTCAGGCCAACAGTTTCTCGATCGCTTTATAATAGTAAGCCGCGTTGTGGTCTTCTACACCATCAAATCTCTTGTCGTCCGTATCTTCTAGCTGGATCTTGGGATGGGTATGCACGTAGCCGCTCAGGAACGGGGGCGTGCTAGGGACAACATCATCGCCGTACACAAAACGGAGATGTTCAACATTCTTCAGACGTTCTCGCAGGCCTCTGCCGCCTGGTCGCGGCGAACCGATTGTAATGAGGGCCAATTCCGGGGTGGATTTGAGCATCAGATCGGCAACAACAGTCGCCGTCGCGCCACCGAGAGAGTGCCCGGCAAGGATGAGCTTCCTGTTTTTTTCGAGAGACTCATCATTCAACACCAGATTTGTAATCGTTCTCGTGGCATTATTTTGAAACCCTCTGTGGGTGTCTTCACTGCGGAACAGAAAGGCTAGATTCGTTGCCCAGCCCGAGGTTTCATTGGTACCCTCAATGGCCAATATGCAGTAGCCAGGTATGCTTTTATCGATGATAAAGTCGTTCCTGTCAGCATAGACCTCGACACATTTTTTGACGGCCTTGAGGATGACTTCTTTAGGGAGGTTAGTTTCCATCGAAATGGTTATGCTTGCGCGATCGAGAGTTAGTGGGGGCCTGGTGCCAACGCGAAAAAATCCGCAGATCCCAACATAAGGTTTTGCGGCAATCTGAGAGCGGGAAAAACGGGCGATCGTGAATCAGTCCAAACGGGTGCCCGGAGAACTGACGCCAGCGGCATGACTCCTGATCAACCTTGTTCGAACCTTACCGCCGGACAGCGGGGGAGCCTGGAGCTGCTTCGACCCGTCGTGCCATGGCGGATGTCCGGCAGGCTGGGCTTGGTTAGGCGTTGAGCGGGCTGGCGGACAAGCCTCCCTTGCCGATCCAGCAAGCATCCAGCCGCTAAACATTAGGCTGACAATAGTTGGTCTGACAACAGTTGGACTGGCAATAATTGAACTGGCAACAGTTGGACTGACAACAATTTGGCTGACGACAGTTGGGCCAAACATAGTTGGCCCGAAAATAGTTGGACAGAAAACAATGCTGCAATCATGACTCTCATAGCTCTGATCAGGCAACAGCCGCAACGAACTTGACCCGTTCACTGGACTGATTGCGCACAGAAACCAGCATGGTGGCCAGCAAGATGGCGACGATGATCTGTGCCTGCTCCAGGGCAAAGCGCCAGCGGCCCAGACATCAGCCTGGTGCGGGGGCGCCAGCAGGGCGAAATAGTTCGTGTTGGGGAAGTGGGAGCCGAGCAAGGCGGCCACGGCGGTGCCGATGGCGTTGATCGGCAAGGAGGAGCGCTCGGGGTAGCCTTCGCCGGCGGCTTCAGCGCTCTTCAGGTTCTGCCGTGAGCCGAGCAGATTGACCGGAAATGTGCTGTTCATTCGCAGAGCCCGCCAGGGCCCGGTTCTGCCAGCGGTTCGCTGCGCAGGGCGGCAACTTACCTCGGTTCAGGAGCATCACAACCATGGCGTCCCGGATCGCTGCCGTGACCCCGGCAGGGCTCCACCACGGTGGTTTCAGCCGCTTGGCAGGCCTCGGAGCCTGAGTCACGGTTGGATTCACCCTCGCACCGGAACACTGGCCGCCGCAGCCCTCAACAGGCCAGCTGCAACGGACTGTTGAAATCCCCTCGCGATCAGGCAGGCTCGCATCAGCTTGCCGGCTCTGAACGTGAGCACTATGCTGAAGTTCCCTTTGCTAGGCGACGACTTCCTGATGCAAAATTACCGCTGCTTAGCCTGTGATACCACTAAAGCGGAGCCTGACAAATGAACACGTCGGATGACATTCTCGAGCTGAAAGACAGAATTCTTGAGATTCAGGTTAGTTTACGCGATGCAAACGAGACAAGAGATCTTATACTACTCGACGAAACCAGAAAAGTCCAGCTAAGCCACCCAAACCCGCTGAATACATTCGGCAAGAAGTGTTACTCTCAGACCGACGAGGATGGTATCACCTTAGAGATTCTGCGGAGGATTGATTGCCTCAAGAATGGCACGTATGGCGAGTATGGAGTGGGCAACGGCACAGAAAACAACACCTTAGTCTTGGCTGCACTTGGCTGGCGAGGCTTCTGGGTGGGTGGCGAAACGCTGCTGCCGAACATCAACCAGGGAAGAGGCAACAAGTTTTGCTATGTCAAAGACTGGATCACATTAGACAATATCGTCAAGATCACCAGCCGTTGCCTACAACAGATTGAACGGGACACAATTGATGTGATTTCAATAGATCTAGATGGCAACGATATCCACTTGATTCGAGCTCTGCTCGCAACCGGGCTGCGCCCAAAACTCTTTATCGCCGAATACAACGCCAAGTTTCCGCCGCCGATCGAATTTGAGATCGTTTATGACAGCAAGCATATCTGGGATGGTGACGACTATTTTGGTGCATCGCTGACAAGCCTTAACAAGTTATTCAACAAATACAACTATCGCCTGATCTGCTGCAATAGCCACACGGGCTCAAACGCCTTCTTTGTCGATCAAAAATTCTCGCATTCTTTCGACGATGTGCCCATGGATCTCAACGAACTATTTGTTGGTCCTAGATATGTTCTCTACAAGCAGTATGGCCACCCCATCGCAACAAAAACCATCGAGAGAATCTTCGACACTCTTTAGTTCACTCCTTGCAGCATCGCCAGATTTGGCCTGCTCGCCGGCGCTAAGCTCCAGCCGCAGGGCACGCCGCACCACTCAGCATGCTGAGCTGATCGCCGCTCCGCCGAATCGCCAGCCTTGCACCCAGCCGCCACACCCCTCCCTGAAGCCGACAGCCGGCTGATCGATGGTCCGGTCACGGCCC
>JBIIIX010000109.1:0-9146 GCA_044234415.1 Cyanobium sp. | reverse complement strand
CGCAACCGGAAGGGCCCACCACGAGCAGGCGCTGGCGCGGCCCCACGCTCAGGCTGAGGTCGCGCACCAGGGGCCTGCTGCCGCCCGGTGGCACCAGATCGACATGGCGCAGCACGATGGCGTCGGCAGACGGGGCTGCGGCGGTGGCGGCGGTGGCGGCAACGGCTGCGGTGGCGGTGGCAGGGTGGGTCGCTGACACACTGGGCGACCATCGTGGACTGGAAGGTTTCAAGACGCTGGATCGAGGCGGAGAACGCCGCGAGCCGGTCGATATTGTCGACGATGTAACTGATCGAACTCAACACCTGGCTGAAGGCGATGCCGGCCTGGCCGAGCACGCCAAAGTCGACCTGCCTGGCGAAGTACAGCGGAGCCAGAACGAGCCAAGGCAGAAAATCGGAAAAATAATCGTAAGAGGTCTGGAGCACGGTGATCAGCGCCTCCCAGATGATCAAACGATCCTGGTTGCGGATGGCCAGACGCAATCGCCGCATGCCCTCGCGACACTCCTGGGCTTCGCCGCGATAGAAGGCAATCGCTTCAGCATGGTTGCGGATGTGCAGCAAGCCATAGCGAAAGTCAGCATTGAGGCGCAGCTGCTTCACATTGAGAACCACCAGTCTGCGACTGGCGATCAGCACCAGGGCAGTGCCGAATGCCGCATAGATCAACAGCCACAACGCCAGTCGTGAACTGATGGTTGCAAGCACCAGAATGAAACTAAAGAAAGTCAACACAGCTGTGCACACATCCACCACCATGCCAAGGCTGAATTGGGTGAAGCTGGCGGCATCTTCACTGATGCGTTGATCAGGGTTATCGATCTGAGCTGGGGCCTCCGAAGCGGAGCTCAATCGGTAATACACCTGCTGATTCAGATAGCGAGTCAACAGCTGATTGCTAAGCCAGCGGCGCCAGAGCAGGCCGAAGCGGGGCACCAAATAACTCTGGACACCACGGATCGGCAAGGCCAAAATCAGACAGCCGGCATAAATCAGCACACTCGTCCAAAACTGCGGCTGATGAAAGGCCACTAAGGCGTTATCCACATCCCGGGCGATGTAGCTGATGCCAACGTTGATGCCGTTGATGAACAAAATCAGCAGCATCACCAACCCCAGCAGCAGCCAGGGCAACCAGCGACCCTGGAGCAGATGGCGGCGCCAACTCCAGAAACAGACGCCGCCGCAGGTTGCCAGCAGCATCAGCGCCGGGCCGACGGCGCAAAGCGGCCGCAGCCAAAAGGAGCGCACCAGTCGTTGAAGGGGGGCGAGGCCGAGCTCGGAGGGCACCAGCCCGATCGGCAGGAGTCCAGCCAGGAGGCCCAGGGTCAGCAGGGCGGCGGCCGAGCCGATCGCCATCCGATAGGGGCGGCTCGCTGGCTGCAGGACGCCGATCAGCAATCCCGGCAGCGCCAGCGCCAGCAGCAGCCAGGGCGGCAGCAGGGGCTGTGCCCAGACGACCTCCAAGCGCTCGTTGCTGCCCTGCAGGAACGGAGCAGCTGCGGCGGGCCCGAGCAGCCGCAGGCCTTTCACGAGACCGGTCACCAGCAGCAGGGCCGCACCGCTGCTGATCGCGAGCAGCGCCAGGGTCAGCAGGCCGAAAGGCCAACCACCCAGCTCCAGGGGAAGGAAATAGGGCTGAGCCAGCCGCTGAAGCTGCTGCAGCTGACGCCTCAGAAACGGCAGCAGGGCCATCGCGGCGGAGCGTTCGCTCCAGTGTCCCGCCCCGGGATTGCGCCATGGGGTGCAATCCCGGGGCAGGCCAAGAACCGGTCGTGCTTGCGCGGGAGCTGGCCTGGAGCGGCGGTTGGGCGCACGATCCAGCAACATGGCCCCAACGTCGAGGTGCAGCGGCGATGGCCTGTCCCCACTGCGGCAGCTGGGCCGTGCGCTCCGACCGCGCTTTGGCCGGGCGGATGGTCTGCGGGCGCTGCGGCCAGCCCCTGGGTCATGCTGCCGGCTCCCGTGGCCGGGGCCCGCGCCGGACTTTCGGCCTGGCGTTGAACGTCCGCCAGCGCCTGTGGCTGGTTGTGCTGGGCCTGGTCGCGATCTCGGCGATCCTGGCGGGCCTGGATCAGCGGGCAGCGCGAGAGCAGCGTCCAGGGCTCTGGGGTGATGGGAGCCACTGGAGCCGGTAGCACGGTGCCGAGCCTGTTCCGATCTGCTGACAGGCGTGATCCCAAAGGGCTTCTTTCGCTGACGATGGCCCCATGTTGATTTTCCTGACAAGCAGATGACGAACAGCAACCCGGTGGCGAACCTTGCTTCGATGAGCATGCGTCAGCTGCGCGAGTTCGCGCGTCGTTTGGGCGTCAGCCGCTCGGTGACTGAAAGTCGCGATACCCTCACGGAGGCGATCAGCAGTGCGCCCCAATCCCCCGAGGCCCTGCGAGCGATCGAATCGGAGCTCTCACCGGCGCCACGCTCCGATTCGGAAACCCGCGTGGTGTTCCTGCCCCGTGATCCCCAGTGGGCGTACGTGTTTTGGGAAATCTCCCAAGATGATCGTGACGACGCCGGCGACGCCGGCGCCACCCAGCTGGCACTGCGTGTCGCCGACGTGACGGGTCTACCCGGTGGCTCATCCCATCCCCACGCCTTGCAAGAAGTGGTTGTCGATGCCAAGGCCAGCGAGTGGTATCTCCCCGTCCCTCTATCCGATCGTGACTACCGAGTTGAACTTGGCTTCCGCACGGGGGCTGGCGGCTGGTACTCCTTGGCCTTCTCCTCAGTGGCCAGGGTTCCGGCACTGCACCCCTCAGAGCAGATTTCCGATCAGTTCGTGCCCTTTTCTCTGGACTCCCTGCCGGCGGTAGCTCCTCTGGAGCCCGCCCAGCCTAACCTGCCCGACCTGCACGAACGTCTCTATCAGACCGCCACGTCCCGCTGGCGCCGCCTAGGTCGCGGTTCCGAGGCTTTCCACGAGTTCGACCAAGAGGAAGGTGGGCCGGGAACAGCGGCGGGCATCTGGGAATCGGGGGCTGGCTGGGCTTCCGGTCGCAGCGAGTCCGGGGCTGGTCTGATGTCGCGCTACCGGTCGTTCTGGTTGGTGGCCGACGCTGAATTGATCGTTTATGGCGCTACCGACCCTTCAGCCCGCCTCACCATCGGCGGTGAGGTGGTGCCACTCTCCGCCGATGGCACCTTCCGCATCCAGGTTCCCTTCCGCGATGGCCAGCAGGTTTACGCGATCGAAGCCGTTGCGGCCGATGGGGAGCAGAAGCGGAACATCACCCTTGAGTTCCAGCGCACCACACCAGAAGCCCATGTCAACACGCCCGAGTCTGCAGTACCTGAGTGGTTCTGAGCAATTTTGCACCCGGGACAAGGCATTCCCTCCCCTGTTCATCGGGGGTGCATTTTGGCCGAGGTGAGTTGGTCCACAAGCCGCTGCCAAGCTTCACTGCTCAGGTCATCAGTAGTTTCCACTACAACGCTATACACGCTTTCATCACTTCCTAGAGCCTCCCGCTGATCCCACTGGGCCCTCAGCACCTGCAAATCGGCTTCCGATGGATCGAATCCTTGTTGCTGGCGGCGTCTGATCCGTGCCTCGGCCAGGTCCTTGCCAACGCGACAATCAAGGATGCGGAATCCGGCGGCGCGGCGTTCCGCCAGCCGCTGGAAACGTAGACGGTCGCCGCGGCGCAGGAAGGTGGCATCAACGATCAGGCTCTCGCCGGCGTCCACAATCTGCTCCGCGACCGTGAGCAGCAGCTCGCCATAGAGCAGCTCGCTCACCTCTGGTTGGTAGGGGTCGCCATGCAGGGGTGTCGCAGGCATCAGAGAGCCCCAGCGCCCAAACAGGCGACGCCGCTCAATGTCCGAACACAGCCGAATCCAGCCAAGTTGCCGACAAAGGCGCCTGGCTAGATCAGATTTGCCGCTGCCGGAAACGCCATGGCAAATCACCAGCCGTCCCTGGGGCGCCTCAGCGCTCGCGCTCGCCACCTCCAGGTAGCGTCCCAGCTCCCTGCGGCTGCTTTCGGCCGCTGCCGCGTCGCGGCTCTGGTTAAGGCGCAGGGCAGCCACCTTGGCACGCACGAGAGCGCGGTAGACGCGATACCAACGCCAGGCACGCAATCCGTCGTAGTCGCCACTGGCCTCCAACCAGTGATGCAGCACCACCCCGGCCAGGTCGCTACGCCCGCGCTGGCGCAGATCCATGGCCAGGAAGGCCATGTCGCTGCTCACATCAATCCAGCGCAGGGTTGGGGAGAACTCCAGGCAGTCGAACACCCGGATTCGCCCCCCGCTGAACAACATATTGCCCAGATGCAGATCGCCATGGCCCTCGCGCACCGCGCCTTGCAGCAAGCGCTGTTGAAAGTGCTCCTGCAGCCGTGCCGCTTCGGCCCGGGTCCAGGCCGCGAGGGGGAGCCGCTCCAACCGCTCGGGAGCCAGCTGCTCCAGCACCTTCAGGTTCTCCAGCGCCGGTGCTGTCACCGCCAAGGCTGAACCAAAGCCCGAATCCGCCGTGGCCACGGCAGCGTCGGCATGGAAGCGGGCCAGATCCCCGGCCAGATGCTCCAAGTGATCGGACCTCAGCTCACCGCGCTCCAGCACGGCCGGCAGCAGCTGGCTCTGAGAGAATTGGCGCATCTTCACCACCGTATCGATCACAGCACCCGTGCCGCCGAGATGGGCGCTGCGCACAGGTCCATGAATGGAGCGCACCTCTACGTAAAGCTCCGGAGCGAGCCTGCGGTTCAGGCGTAGCTCCTCCAGACTGAACCAGTGGCGTCGCTCCGGCGTGCTGAAGTCCACAAAGCCAAGATTGACTGGTTTGCGCAACTTGTAGGCATACTCACCGGTGAGCAGAATCCAAGAGATGTGGGTCTCGATCAGCTCGACGCACCGCACCGGGTGGTCGTAAGCAGCCGGCTGCAGCAATGCCTCAATCAGGTCGGACATCGGCTCCTCATCAGCGGTTGATTCGCCGCATGCGTTCGAGGGCATAGGCCTCGATCGGTGCCCAGATCAACAGGGGCAGAAACAGCCGCGAGGCCATCCCAGAGCTGTCCGTTGGCATCAGGGAAATCGCCAGCAACAGAGCATAGACCCAGCCAATGAGCAGCACAGCCGCGCCGAGGCGCAGATTGCGATACCGACAAAGCAGCCAGGTATGGCTCTCGAGCACGGCCAACAGCAGCAGGTAACTGAACAGCAGCCTCCAGTTGTTGCTGAGTTGCCAGGAGATCAGGGCCGAGAAGTAGAGCCCTGCGCTGATCACCAGCCAAATCATTGGAATCCAGATGAAGAACCGCAACCATTGCGGACGCCTTAACCCCCTGTACCACAAATAATCCTTCGGTGCTGGGTTGATCACCACGACCACCAACTCCATCAGGATCAGGATCAGCACCCAGGCTGGCAAGGGGAAGGATGTAAGGGGAATGGCCCTCCATTCAAGCTCCCCAGGAAAATGCTGGCTGGGCTGCCCGGGGCCGGCGACCTGTCACGATTGACGGAGTATTCACCGTTGAATGAGCGATCCCGCCCCTCGCAGGCCCGCCTGGTTGAATTGGCTGATCCTGCTGGCATTCCTCTGGTCCTCGTGGCAGCTGGCGGGCCTATGGGCTCACCGTCTGCACAGCTGAACCGCCGCGCCCGAGCTGGAAGACCACCGGTCCCGATCCGTGCCCTCAATCGGCAGGTGAACTGGAGCGGCGGCTGCCCATCAGACGCGCTGGCGCTCTTGGCCGGCGGTGATGCAACGAAACAGGCGCACCACCCCTCCCACCAGCAACAGCAGGGCCAGCACCGCCAGCGCCAACACACCGAACACCCCCACCAGCTGGAGCAGCCCAAGGCCGAGACGGCTGAGGCCCGAGATCAGGTTGGCGATGGCGGTGCTTACCAGCAGCACCGTGTCCAGCCAACGGGGCAGTTGCATCAAGCCGTAGAGCAGGCCAACCCCCGCAAATACCAGCAATAGGCCAATGCAGGCCTGGCGTAGACGGTTTCCTAAGGGGCGCTGGCGTCGGCGCCGACGGAAGACAAGCCGCGATGGGGGCGACGCGAAGACCGATCGCGGCAGCTTCAGCGCCTGATGGCTGGTGCGCATGGCGGAGCGACTCATGGGGTGATCTTGTGGCCGGCTCCCCGCATCCAGCGCTCGAACTCGACCAGCACCAGTTCGTTGGGGCAGTCGATCAGGGAGAGATACTGGACGGTGCAATCACCTTGGCCGCCATGATGCAGCGTGAGATGGAAACCCTTGCCGCTCAGCCCACACACTTCGGGATCGCTGCGAACCACGACATCCAGGGCGGCTCCCAGACGGGCCACGCGGCGTCGCAGCTCTGACCAAGTTAGGGACATCTCCTGCCGACCGCATCCTTGTGGCACGTTACCGAGGGCGTCAACGGCAGGCGGCGTTGCCGGCTGCCTGCCTGGCCTACCCCTTCAGGGCGATGGCGAGTTCTTGGGGACTGAGAGGGGTTCCCCCTTGATGGGCATCGCGCTGCCAGACCCTGGTGCGGCGGTGTTCGGGGCCTCGCGATTCTGGCCAGCCGGGGCTTCGGGCGACAGGTTCAGCGGTCGTGGAGCAGGCCAGAGGCTGCCGAGCCCAGCGGCCAGAACCAACGCCGTCAGTCCACCCAACGGCGCCGCCAGGCGTTGCCTCACGGGAATGCGGTCGATCAGCTCTCGCACCCCAAGCGGTTCGGACGCGGGAATCTGCGCCTGGATCTGTAGGCGAGGATCGCTCCGCAACCGATCCAGCACCTGGACCAGATCAGCCAACTCGGCATCATCGATCAGCTGCTCCAGCTCTGGCGTATCGGCTTGGCTGCTGCGCAGCAGCAAGCGATGTTTGTTGCCCTCGGCGGGATGCAACTGCACGGGCGATGCTGGCTCCCCGAAGCTGCGCGGTACCGCACTGATGCGGTAGCGGGCATAGGGAAGCACCACCTCGAGCAGGGCCTGCAGGTGTTCGCGCTGCCCCTCCACATCTGGCCGGCCCAACCATTGCAGCCGCCAACCGGTGATGATGCCGATTGAGCCGCCCACCAGGCCCCTGGAGACATCGGGCAAACCTTCGACCTGCAGCCGGCAGCTGGTTTGGTCGTACTGCAGGGTTTCTTTCATGCCGGCACTCTGGATCAGCATCGCGCTCACGCCACCGCATCCAGCAGGCTGGCGCGAAGCCGCTGATAACCGCCTTCGCCAGCCGCCAGGGTGAGGGCCTGGATGAGTTGACGCACTGGCGTCTGGCCTGCTTTGTCATCCAGCAGCGCCTGAACGCCGCTGCGGCGGGGGTTCATGCGCTCGCGCAGCAGCTCACTCAGGCGCCGACGAAAGAGCGTCCAGCGCAGATCAATCAGCTCGGCGGGATCCGTGCTGCACAACAGGGACCGCAACAGCGGATAAAGACGCTCGGCCAGGTGGCAGAGGATGTGGATCAGCGCATCGCTGTCCTCCAACGACAGGTCGCCGCGGCGGCAAGCGCGACGCAGGGGGTTGTGGCAACGACGCTTCCAGAGCTCCACCCGGTTCGGGAAGCGCTCGCCGTAGCCAAGCTTTTCGCACATCCAAAGCATGGCCTCGCCGCCGTTGTGATCCAGGGCTTCCATGCACAGCAGCATCAGATCAAGCCGTTCGAGGCCCCTTCGGGACAACGGTCGGGTAAGTGTTGCCGTGCCGGCCGCCGGCAGGCCTGGAGAGGGAGTCCCACTGGTGCTGGTGGCCATAGCTGGTCGGTCGAGCTCGGCCGGTGCTGTGGAGGAGGAGGGATTTTGGATCATGGCTGCGATGATGCCAGCGCTGAGCGCCCCGCGTCACGTTCAGCCCGTTGTTCTGCTCGCAACCTGCCATCGCCATGACCGCATCGGACTCGATCGATCTGCGAAATTGGGTCCGAGAGGTGCCTGACTTCCCCAAGCCAGGGATCCTGTTTCGGGATCTTTCCCCCCTCATGCGCAGCCCGGACGGCTGGGCTGAGGCCATGCGCCGCATGGCGAGCGTGTGTGAGCAGATCGGGCCCGACATGATCGTTGGCATCGAGTCGAGGGGATTCATCGTTGGCATGGCCCTGGCCACCCAGGTGGGGCTCGGCTTTGTGCCGGTGCGCAAACCCGGCAAGTTGCCCGGCGCGGTAATCAGTGTTGATTACTCCCTGGAATACGGCCAGGACAGCCTGGAAATCCCGGCGGATGCCCTCGCCGATGGCCCCCGGGTGCTGGTGGTGGACGACCTTCTCGCCACGGGCGGCACCGCCGCCGCCACAGCGGCCCTGGTGGAAAAGGCCGGCGGCGAGGTCTGCGGCTTCGGCTTCGTGGTGGAGCTTGCCGGCCTGGCCGGGCGCAGCCGCCTGCCCCAAAGCAGCGTCATCCATTCGCTGATCACCTACCACTGAGACCATGGGGCTGCGGTTGGCTGGCGCCGCGACCCTTGCGGGGGGCGCCGCGACCCTTGCCCTGGGCGCACCGTTGAACCAGGCTCCCTGGAAGCAAGCCCACTCCTCCCGGAACCCCGACACCGTCAGATCTGACGGTCCTGCCAGGTGAGCACCTGGTCGAACTGCTCCAGGCTGATCAGCCCGAATCGCCACAGGACCACAGGAAGCGGCGCTTGTTCGAGGTGGGATTGGCGCAACCCCAGGGTGATGGCGCTTTCGCTCAGGTTGAGGTGATGGCGCAGGTGCCGTAGCAACGACTCCGAGGGCTGGGGCTGGGGGGAGCTGCTGATCACCATGGGTCCATGCTGGTCAAGTCGACAGACCCGCGCAAGGCCCACTGGTCATCACGGCCAGGGTGAATCGCCGCAGCCAGGCCCAGCGGCGCAGCAGGTCCAGGGCCAGATGGCGCGGCGGCAACAGCAGCCGGGATCGGTTGGAGAACAAGCGCACCAGCAGATCCGTTGCCAGCAGGGTGAGCAGCAGGTCCAGCCAGCGGCGCCGCCCATAGGCAGCGCCGATGCGGCGGGGATGGAGCCGACCTGCGGCGGCGCGCTCGGCCAGGGGCAGCAGAGCTTCGATGTCGCGCCAGCAGAGGTTGAGCCCTTGGCCACCCACGGGATGGCAGCGGTGGGCGCTCTCGCCGACCAGCAGGGTGCGGTCGCGATGCAGGCGGTGGGCCAGCTGCAGGGTCACCGGGAAGGCGCGGGGCCGCTCCAGCAGCGCATCGGGCTGCAGGTTGCCCG
>JBIIIX010000107.1:0-9167 GCA_044234415.1 Cyanobium sp. | reverse complement strand
TGGATCCGCTGCCCGCCAGCTCCTGGGGATGAAGGGAGCGGCCCAGGCCACCAATGTCTGGGCGATTCGGCTGCAGCTGATGAAGCCGGTCACCTGGGTGCCGCTGATTTGGGGTGTGCTCTGCGGCGCCGCCGCCTCAGGCCAGTTTCGCTGGACCCTGGCCAATGTGCTGGCTTCGCTGGCCTGCATGGTGATGAGCGGCCCGCTGCTGGCCGGTTACACCCAAACCCTCAACGACTTCTACGACCGCGAGATCGACGCCATCAACGAGCCCTATCGGCCGATCCCCTCAGGAGCGATTCCGCTGGCGCAGGTGAAGCTCCAGATCGTGGTGCTCCTGCTGGCGGGCCTGGCCGTGGCCTGGGGGTTGGACCGTTGGGCGGGCCATGGGCGGCCGGTGCTGCTGCTGCTGGCTCTGTTCGGCTCAGTGGTGAGCTACATCTACTCCGCCCCACCGTTGAAGCTCAAACAAAACGGCTGGTTGGGTAACTATGCCCTGGGGGCGAGCTATATCGCACTGCCCTGGTGGGCTGGCCAGGCTCTGTTCGGCCAGCTGACCTGGACCACCGCTTTGCTCACCCTTGCCTACAGCTTGGCCGGCCTGGGTATTGCCGTGGTTAACGACTTCAAGAGCGTGGAGGGGGATCGGGCCCTCGGGCTGCAATCCCTGCCGGTGGTGTTCGGCGTGCGGCGTGCCAGTTGGATCAGCGCCGCGATGATCGATGGCTTCCAGCTGATGATGGTGGCGGTGTTGATTGCCATCGGTCAGCACTTTGCCGCTGTGTTGCTGGTGCTGCTGATCGTTCCCCAGATCACCTTCCAGGATATTTGGCTTTTGCGCGATCCGATTGCTTTCGATGTGAAATATCAGGCCAGCGCCCAGCCCTTCCTCGTGCTCGGCATGTTGGTCACCGCCCTCGCCTTCGGCCATAGCCAGCTCACCGCCTTCAGTCCATCCCCCCTGACGCTTTGACCCAACAGGCCGCCAAGCCCCGTCGCTCCACTTCCGCTGGTTCGGCAGCGCTTGAGCGCCCTAGCGATCCGCGGCTGATCAAGGCCCGGCAGTTGGCGGGGCCCTGCCTCGTGGCTGGAGCCATTGGCGTGAGCCTCGCCATGGCCCAGGTGGGGGTGTTGACGGTGGTCGACCGTTTCCTGCCCGATGCCCGCCGGATCAACAGCTTCAATCGGCCCGGCACGATCACGATCCTCTCCTCCGACGGGCAGGTGGTGCTCAAGCAAGGGCCGGTCACCCGGGAGAAGCTGGCTAGCGGCAAGATGCCCGCCCTGGTGCGCAAGGCCTTCATCGCCGCCGAAGACCGCCGCTTCTACCAGCACGACGGCATTGATCTGTTGGGCATTGGCCGCGCCATGCTGCGCAACCTCAGCCAGGGCTCGGTGGAGGAGGGGGCCAGCACCATCACCCAGCAGCTGGCCCGCACCGTGTTCCTCAGCCAGGACCGTACCCTGCTGCGCAAGCTGAAGGAGGCGGCGCTGGCGGGCAAGATCGAGCGCCAGCTGAGCAAATCGCAAATTCTTGAGCAATACCTCAACGTCGTCTATCTCGGGTCCAGCGCCTATGGCGTTTCCGATGCGGCCTGGGTGTATTTCTCCAAAACGCCGGCCCAGCTCAACCTCGCCGAAACCGCGCTGATCGCCGGCCTGCCGCCGGCCCCGTCAGTGTATTCGCCGCTCGTGAATCCTGAGCTGGCCCTGCGGCGCCGCTCGATCGTGCTGCGCCGCATGCGGGAGGCCGGCTTCATCGACGACGCCCAGTTGGACCGGGCTGAATCCACCCCGCTGGCCCTGAAATCCGCCACACCGAAATATTTCATCAGCCGGGCCCCCTGGTTTACCAGCTGGTTGCAGCAAGAGTTGCCCAAGGTGCTGAGCCGCGAGCAGCTGGAGGTGGGCGGTTTGACAATCCGCACCGGCCTCAACCTGGCCTGGCAGGAATTGGCCCAAAAAACGATCAACACCTATTCGCCCGAGCCCATGCAGGGGGCCCTGGTGACGATGGAGCCGGGAACTGGCCTGGTGAGGGCCATGGTGGGTGGCCACGACTTCAACAAGAGCCAGTTCAACCGCGCCACCCAGGCCCTGCGGTCGCCCGGTTCCACCTTCAAGCTGTTCACCTACACGGCTGCCCTGCAGGCCGGCCTGAAGCCGGAGGACACGGTCAGCAACAGCGATCAATGCTTCGCCGGTTTTTGCGTCAAGGGAACGGGCGGTACCCGCACCATCGTGGAGGCGATCACCCGCTCGCTCAATGGCGCCGCCGTGGCGACGGCTCGCAAGGTGGGCTACCCCCGTGTGATCGCCATGGCTCGCCAACTCGGCATTCCTGGCGAGCTGGGCGAATATCCCTCGATGGTGATTGGTTCCAACGAGCAATATGTCATTGACATGACGGCGGCCTATGCGGCGATCAATAATCGCGGCATTTATGTGAAGCCGACCCCCTTCGAAGAGATCTATGGCCCCAACGGCGAATTGCTCTGGAGCCGCCGCCTCGACAGCAAGACCAGCCATCGGGCCGTGTCCAGCGACATCGCCGACGCCATGTCGTGGATGTTGCAGCAGGTGGTGCAGGCCGGCACCGGCGCTCCGGCGGGGCTGGCGGATCGGCCGGTGGCCGGCAAGACCGGCACCTCGGAGGGGGCCCGCGACCTCTGGTTCATCGGATCGATCCCCCAGCTCACCACTGGCATCTGGATGGGCTACGACGGCAACGGCAAGACCGGAAGCAGCAGCGCCCAGGCGGCCGTGGCCTGGAATTCCTACATGACGCCCGTGGTGAAGGGCATGCCGGTGCTCCGCTTCCCGCCAAAGCCCGTGCTCACCGGCCCCTTCATCCCCTACAAGGCGCCCAAGCGCCAAAACCATCAGGCCACGGGGCCCGGCGGCGAACACAGCCCTGCCAACCAGCTGGAGCCTTGGCGCCGCTGGGACGACGGTCAAGAACGCAATCGCGATGGCGCCCCGCGCGACGACGAGCCAAGCCGCCGCGGTGAATCCACCTGGGAGCCGCCTTTGCCGGAGGCCCCTAGCTACCGGCCGCCCCGCGATGAAGCGCCGAGCTATCAGCCTTTGCCCGCCGCGAGGCCTTCGGTTCCCGCCGCCACGGCTCCGGCCGCTCCAGCTCCCGCGGTGCCCACGCCAGCACCCGCCGCTGTGGCCCCGTCGCCGCCACCGGTCTCGCCACCGCCGCCGGTTAGCGCGCCACCGCCTCTGCCCTGAAGCCCGGCGGAGCCAACAGAGAGGCATGAAAACCATCGCCCCCTGAGGCCTCGCCTGGCCACCACTGCTGTTGGTGCAACAGCTGCCAGCCGTCGTGGCGTTCCAAGAACGCCTGGGCCTGCAGCTCGTTCTCGCGCGGATCGACGCTGCAGGTGGCGTAGAGCAAGCGGCCGTCCGGGGTGAGGCGGGACGCCAGGCTGTCCAGCAGGCGGCGCTGCAGGGGTAGCAGTTCCTCCAGCGATGGCAGATGCCAACGGGCATCGGCGTGGCGGGAGAGGGTGCCCAGCCCTGTGCAAGGGGCATCCAACAAGATGCGCTCGAACGGCCCCGCTGGCAGGGCATCTGGCTCGGTGGCGTCGGCGGCGAGGGGGCGAATGCAGCGCAACCCCAGCCGCTCCGCATTGGCGCACAGGCGCCGCAGGCGGCTTTCGGAGCGATCCACCGCCCAGAGTTCACCCATATCTCCCAGCAATTCCGCCAGGTGGGTGGTCTTACCGCCGGGGGCGGCGCAGGCATCGAGCACCCGCATGCCGGGATGCACGTCCAGTTGCGGCGCGATGCGTTGAGCGCTGCGGTCTTGCACGCTCCAATGGCCTTCCGCGAAGCCTGGCAACCGGCTGAGATCGCCGCGGCGGCCCGGCAGGCTGATGCCGCTGGGGAGATCCTCCAGCGCGACGGCGGCAATCCCGGCGGCCGCGAACGACTCCAACACCGACTGCCGGCTGCTTCGCAGCACCTGCACCCGCAGATCCAGAGACGGCGGGCGATTGCTGGCCTCGGCAAAGGCTTCGGCCTCGGCGGCGCCGCGCCAGCTGAGCAGATCCTTGACCAGCGGCAGGGGCAGGGAGCGGCGCAGGCTGAGGCTGGAGGCGGGGTCCACGGGGAGATCCAACCCCAGCCAGGGGGCGGCGCTGGCCTCCAGGCCCAGGGACCCACGCCGTTGGGCCACGGCCCGCAGCATGGCGTTCACCACCGGGGCCAGGCGAGCCAATCCCTGGCGTTTGGCCAGTTCCACGCTCGTGCTGATCGCCGCCGCCACCGGCACCCGGCTGCAAAACAGCAGCTGATACAGCCCGAGATGGAGCAACCAACGCAGACGCGGCGGCTGGCGATGGGCCGGCACCCGGCCGTGGGCATCGATCCAGGCATCGAGCAGCAGCCGCTGGCGGATGGCGCCATAGGCCAGCTCTGTGGCCAGGCCGCGATCGGGCCCCGCCAGCCTGGAGCGTCCCAGCTGTCGCTCGAGGGCGACATCGGCATACGCTCCGGCCGCCACAGCCTCCAGCACCTGCCAGGCGAGGAGCCGTGAGGCAAGACCCGGCACCACGGGGGAGGGGGAATCGTTAGAGGAGGAAAGGGAGGAAGCCAGAGAGCCGAGGGCACGCTCTCCCCAGATTGCGCCAAGGAGCGCCGGATCCGAGCTGGGCGACGCCCGCCGGGCCGCCGCTGGGCGCTGCTAGCAACGGTCACCCCCATGGCCCAGGGCGTACCCATGGCCCAGGGCCTACGGACTCGTCGTGCTGGACAAGCGACGCCTCCACGAACAACCTGCGCCTGTTCCTGGATGCAGGCTCGCTGCCATTCTTCGTCGGCGAGCCCGCACGGGGTGGACAAGCACTCGTTCGCTTCCACCGGGGCGGCGGCTGCCGCCCGGCATCGATACAAGATGTGAAGCAGCGCTTCGCTATCACGGCCCCTGGCTAGCACTAGAACGTGTTGACGGAGGCCGCGACATTCCGCCGCGAAAGCGATTGCGCCCATGGAGAGCCATTGACTTGCCTGATGCCAAGTCAATGGACTGTGGATTTGCTGGCCTGTTCAAATGACACCAGCTTCTATTGCGTCAACAAGAATATAGCGCCTCAAAATAGCGCCCCAAGGATTTGGCGCCTCGAGGATTAACCACCCCGAAAACTTACTATCAGCAAGCATTCTTTAGCAACGCCGGTCAATAAATTTCTAGCACCCGATTCGCTTGCGTCTCACCCACCCCACAGGAGGCCTGAATGCCCGTTGCAGTCAGCTATCCCGGCGTTTATGTGCAGGAAGCGCCCAGCGGCGTCCGCACCATCGTCGGCGTTGGCACCTCGATCACGCTGTTCATCGGCCGTGCCATGGCCGGTCAGCTGAACGTGCCGATCCTGTGCCTGAGCTATGAGGACTTCGTGCGTGCCTTTACAGCGATTGATGTCGGTAGTGACCTGGCTCGCGCGGTGAAGCTGTTCTTCATCAACGGCGGGACGCAGTGCTATGTGATGCGCATCGCCAAAGGAGCCAAGCCTTCCAGCGTGATGCTGCGCAATGACAGCAACACGAATGATGTCCTCGGGGTCGAGGCAAAGGCTGCCGGTTTATTTGGGGAGGACATCCGACTGGAAGTGTCATACAACACCCAATTGCCAGAGGCGACCTTCAACTTGGAGGTGTTTCGCTGGAGCAAAGCCTCTACCGGCGCCTTGCAGCGCTCAGACAACGAAAGCTACGTGGGTCTCTCGATGGATCCGAAGCATCCCCGCTACGCGCCGGACATCGTTAATCGCGCCTCCGCATTGGTGAAGCTCACCGACCAAAAGCTGGCAGCAGCAACTCATGGTTATTCGCTGTCAGGCTATGCCGTTTCAGCGCGGACCGACACCATCTTCCGCAGCCAGTGGCTGGCGCGGATCGGCAGCAAGGTCAAAACCAACCGCTTCCGCATCAGCGTCGATGGCAATGCCATGGTGGAAGCTGATCTCTCCAGTCTCGACTTTGACGCGCCGCTCAGTCCAACCAATCCCAAGCCTCTCGATACTGACGTAAACGCGAAGACCAATCTTGCGAAGCGCATTGAGGAGCTGATCAACCAGTCGTTGCCCGCCGGAGCAAGCGTGGGCGTGACGATGGAAGCCGGCCCCTCAGGAGCCTCAGGCCAGGACAATGCGTCCTCCGTGCTGTTGCGCATTGCCTCCAGCAAAGGGGACGTGTTGATTGAACCGGCCGCCAGCAGCGATTGCGCGGTGCCACTGATGCTCGGTACAGCCCAGGGGGGACGGGAAGTGTCACGGTTCGCAGGTTGCCGGCCCGCCCCCACGGGCTACGCGACCTTGGCCGGCGATGCGATCAGCTTTGCCTCCCTGCCCCAGGCCGGTGCTGGCAGCTTTGACACGCTCACCATCAATGGGGCCGATCTCGACCTCTCGGCTGCCCCCCATCGGCTCGCCACCCTGACCGATCCGCCGATCACCGGGCCGCGGCTCTACCAAGACGGGACCGCCACCAATCAAAACGATGGTCGCAGGGGAGTGCGGGAAAAGCTCGCCATCATGGCCGCCGCCATCAACGACAAGCGATTGGCGGATAGCAGCTTCACGTTCCGGGCCGAGGTGTGGGGTGATCGCCTCGCCATCCTGCCCACCGCTGGGGCGGACAACCTGCGGGTGGTGGTGAGCAGCAAGCTTGGAGCTGCCGCCGGACCATCCATCTCCGCCAGCGCCGTCAGCAACGTGCGGTATTACTCACTCGGCGCAACCGGTCTTGGGCCCTACCAGGCGGCTGGCGTCACCGGAATCCCGGGCAATGCTCCCACAGCCCCCGAGTACGAGCTGGCCTATCAGATCGTCGACCGGGAGGTGGACCTGTTCAACCTGTTGGTGCTGCCCAAGGATCGCGACCACAGCCCTGATACCACCCGCAAGCTCTGGGGCCCGGCTTCGGTGTTCTGCGCCCGCCGCCGCGCCTTTTTACTGATCGACCCGCCCGACGACTGGGGGAGCGCCCAGCAGGCCACGGATGCCAGCGTGGGGGTCAACACCTTGCGGGTGGGGCTGGTGAAGGATCACGCGGCCGTCTTCTTCCCCGAACTCAAGCTCGACGAGGGAGGCCGGGACGTGTTTGTGGGGCCGAGTGGCGCGGTGGCCGGCCTGATCGCCCGCATCGACGGCAGCCGCGGGGTTTGGAAGGCTCCGGCCGGCACGGAAGCCGACCTGCGCGGCATCAGCGGGGTCAGATACAGGTTCTCCGACCTGGAGAACGGCGTGATGAATCCCAAGGCGGTGAACACGATCCGGGTCTTCCCCAACGGCATCGTCAACTGGGGCGCTCGCACCATGGACGGCGATGACAGCTTTGGCTCCGAATACAAGTACATCCCCATCCGCCGGCTGGCTCTCTATATCGAGGAGAGCCTCTATCGCGGGTTGAAGTGGGCTGTTTTTGAGCCCAATGATGAGCCTCTCTGGGCTCAGCTGCGGCTGAATGTTGGCGCCTTCATGAACAACCTGTTTCGCCAGGGGGCCTTCCAGGGCCAGGTGCCGAAAGATGCCTATTTCGTGAAATGCGATAGCAGTACCACCACCCAGAATGATCGCAATCTTGGCATTGTCAATGTCGTTGTCGGTTTTGCGCCCTTAAAGCCGGCCGAGTTTGTTGTTCTCACCCTGCAGCAGCTGGCTGGTCAGATTCAGGTCTGATCGCCTCACGTTCACGCCTGCGCCTGCGATTTGAGGCGCTGTCAAGCCTGATTTTTATCAACGCGAGGACCCCCCATGCCCCAATTCCCGGTTAATACGCACCGCTTCGACCCCTATAAGAACATGAAGTTCCGGGTCAAGTTTGAGGGCCGGCCCGATGCGGTCGCCGGCGTCTCCAAGGTGTCTGCCCTGAAGCGCAGCACCGAGGTGGTGAGCCATCGTGAGGGAGGCGACCCCAGCAGCTCACGCCATTCCCCTTCCACCTGGAAGTTCGAACCGATCACGCTCGAGCGGGGCGTCACCCACGACCCGGACTTCGAGGAATGGGCCAATCGCGTCTACAGCGTGGAAGGCGGCAGTGTGCTCACCCTCAAGAACTTCCGCCAGAACTTGATCATCGAGCTGCTCAATGAGCAGGGGGTGGTGGCCAAGGCCTACAAGGTGTTCCGCTGCTGGGTGTCTGAATACCAGGCCCTGCCCGAGCTGGATGCCAACGGCCACGCAGTGGCTTTCGAGCACATCGTCATCCAGAACGAAGGCTGGGTGCGTGACACCGCCGTTGCCGAGCCCGCCGAGACCTGATCCCCATGACGCACCCGGCCGGCACAGCGGACATCGCCCTGCGCTACGCGGCGGACCGGCCGCTGCGCGTGCGTCTACGGGAGCCACGCGGCGCCGACGAGCTGGCGGTTGCCGGTGTCGACACCCGCTCGGCCGTGGAACTGCTCGATCGGCTGCTGGAGGCCTCGTCTTGTGCCGCTGCGGAACTGGCCGCCAGCGACCGCGATGCCTTGCTCGCCGGTCTGCATCGGCTGCTGTGGGGTGACCGGATCGCGTGCTCCCTGTCGTGTCCGGCCTGTGAGGCGCTTTATGACCTCTCCTTTGAGCTCTCGGCCCTGGAACATCACCTCCACGCGCAAGGGGAGACGGCCCAGGCCATCGCTCTCCGCTGCATGGCTGATGAACAGGGAGGTCGCCTGAACCTGCCCAGCGCCCCAGAAGAGGACGCGGCAGCCGAACGGGGCTTGGAGAATGGACTCGCGCAGCTGGCCGCAGGCATTGCCGGGCCGGAGGGCGCTGACGCGGCCCGGCTGAGTGCCCGTTTGGAGACCCTGGCGCCGATCCTTGATGTCGACCTCGACGCCCCATGCGCGGAATGCGGCCGGGCCCAGCAGGTGCGCTTCGACATTCAGTCGTTCGTGCTGCAGCGCCTGCTGGATGAGCGGGAGCTGCTGCTCAACGACGTGCATGCCCTGGCCAGGGGCTACGGCTGGTCTCTGAGCGAGATCGTGAGCCTGAAGCGCAGCCTTCGGCGTTCCCTGGTGCAGCGGTTGACCGTGCCCGCAGCCGTAGGTGGATGAGAGCGCCATGCAGTACCTCGAACGCCTGATCTGCCGCGCCTTGGCGCAACCCCGCCAGCTGGACTCCCTGGTGATCGATCCCTTCGAGCAGGTGGCGCCCTGGCCCCTGGATCGGCCCCAG
>JBIIIX010000106.1:0-9177 GCA_044234415.1 Cyanobium sp. | reverse complement strand
CGCCGCCGCACTGGACCAGGTGGGCGAAGCGGTGGCGGCGGCTGGCTTCGAGGCCTGGTGCTGTCGCTGCGAGGCGAGCGGAGGCCGGCTGTTGCCCCATGGCGGCCAGGCTGAAAGAGGCTCTGAATGACCGACCCCCGGCGGTGGACGGGGATGGGGCTTGCCACCACGGCCCGGCTTGGCCGGCGAGATCCGCACCGACCGCTGCCCAGAGACATTTGCGCCGTTGGTTCGGGGGCGGCGGACCGCTGCCGGCCATCCCGCCAGAGGGACCTCGCGGTCGTCGGAGGGGGAGCTAGAAGATGACAGCCTGGGGTGATCCCCGCCAGCCTGAGCTGACCCACAACGACGCGATGGACGAACCCGCTGGCCAGCCTGCCGAGCGAGAGGGCGCCGTTGGTGCGGTGGCGCCTGAGGCGCCACCCAAGGGGCCGCTCAGTTTCCTGAGCGGTGCACTGACGGCGTTGGCCTTGGCGGCCCTCTGCCTGGCCATGAGCCGCCGGGTGGTGGGCTATTACATCGCCCATCCCCCCCACTACGAAGCGGCGATCGCCCAGAGCATCGCCACCGCGCTGAAGACCCTGATCGTGGGCATGTGCTTTCTGGCCACCTTCAGTTTCGCCTTCATCGGCCTGGGGCTGCTGCTGGTGTTCGTGCGCAGCCTGCTGCCCAGGGCTGCTGCCGATCCGCCGCAATCCACCTAGGTTGATCACCTGTGCGATGCCCCACGGTCATGACCCCCCACGATCTCGGCTTGCTCGTGGTGCTGCTGCTGCCGGGCATGCTGCTGTCGGTGCTGCTGCTGAGCACCTTCGCGGCCGGCGGCTGAGATAGGTTGGCGGGCACCCTGCGCCCCGTCTTGCCCGTGGCCGAAACCTTGCTGTTCAATGCCCTGCGCGAGGCCATCGATGAGGAGATGGCGCGTGATCCCAGGGTCTGCGTCATGGGAGAAGATGTTGGCCAGTATGGCGGCTCTTACAAGGTCACCAAGGATCTCTATAATAAATATGGCGAACTGCGGGTTCTCGACACTCCGATCGCCGAGAACAGCTTCACGGGCATGGCCGTTGGCGCGGCGATGACCGGGCTGCGCCCAATTGTGGAGGGAATGAACATGGGATTCCTGCTGTTGGCGTTCAACCAAATTTCCAACAATATGGGCATGCTTCGCTACACCAGTGGCGGCAATTTCACGATACCTGCTGTGGTGCGAGGGCCGGGAGGAGTGGGGAGGCAACTCGGCGCTGAACACAGCCAGCGACTTGAGGCTTATTTCCACGCCGTGCCAGGCATCAAAATTGTAGCCGTCAGCACACCCACCAATGCCAAAGGCTTGATGAAGGCCGCGATCCGCGACAACAATCCCGTGCTGTTCTTCGAGCATGTACTGCTCTATAATCTCAGCGAGGAGATTCCCGTGGGGGATTACATCTGCGCCCTCGACCGAGCGGAGGTGGTGCGCGAGGGCAAGGATATCACCATTCTAACGTATTCCCGCATGCGCCACCACTGCCTCAAGGCGGTGGAGAAGCTTGAGCAGGATGGCGTGGATGTGGAGCTCATCGATTTGATCAGTCTCAAACCGTTTGATCTCGAGGCAATTACTCGCTCCATCCGCAAAACACACAAGGTGTTGGTGGTCGAGGAATGCATGAAAACGGGGGGTATCGGCGCTGAGTTACTGGCACTGATCACCGAACACTGCTTTGATGATCTCGACGCACGACCGGTGCGACTCTCGTCCCAGGACATCCCCACCCCCTATAACGGCAAGCTGGAAAATCTCACGATCATTCAGCCGCATCAGATCGTCACGGCTGCCCAGCAACTCTGTCAAGGAGCTCTCTAAGTTCTATGGCACGTCAACAGGGGTGGCTCGCCCTCATCCTGGCTCTGGCAATTTCCTCCGCCGCGCTGCTGGGAACCTACGGATTGCGCCTGGGACTTGATCTCAGTGGCGGCAGCCAGCTCACCTTGCAAGTGATGCCCGCCGGAGAGATCACCCGTGTGGAGCATGACCAGCTTGAAGCGGTCAAGGATGTGCTGGAGCGGCGCATCAACGGGCTCGGCGTCGCCGAATCCACCCTGCAAACGGTGGGCGATAACCAGCTGGTGCTGCAGCTCCCCGGCGAGCAAGACCCAACCCGCGCCGCCAAGGTGCTCGGCAGCACCGCCCTGCTCGAATTCCGCGCCCAGAAGCCTGGTACCGAGGAGGCGATCAAGGGGCTGCTGCCTCTCAAACGCCAAGTTGAGGCCATCTTGGCCTCGAAACAGCCACGCAAGCCTGTCAGCGATGGCCAGGCAGAGCCCCCCAAACCCCAGGAGCTCAGCCCCGAGGACCTGCGCAAGGCCCTCACAGGCCTCGGCATCACGGTTCCCCCAGGCAGCAGCGAAACCGATCAGCTCAGGCTTCTGGGCGACGAAACCAACCGCCGCATCGTCTCGCTTTTCGGCCCAAGCTTGCTGGGGGGCAAAGATCTCACCAGCGCCGGACGCCAGCAGGCCGCCACCGGCGTGCAATGGGAGGTCACCCTTGGCTTCAGCCGTGAGGGTGGCGAAAAGTTTGCCCAGCTCACCCAATCCATCGCCGGAACCGGCCGCTTGCTGGGGATCGTTCTGGATGGACGCTCGATCAGCGAGGCCACCGTGGGCCCTGAGTTCAAGGCCGCCGGCATCACCGGAGGCGCCGCCACCATCACGGGTAACTTCACCGCTGAGGAGGCCAGAGATCTGGAGGTTCAGTTGCGAGGGGGGTCGCTGCCCTTGCCTGTCAAGATCGTCGAGGTGCGCACGATCGGCCCGTCGCTCGGGGCAGAGAACATCCGCACCAGCCTGTCGGCCGCGCTGGCCGGTCTGGCCTTGGTGGCGGTGTTCATGGTGGTCGTTTATCGCCTGCCGGGAATCGTGTCTGTGCTGGCCTTGAGCCTCTATGCCCTGTTCAACCTGGCGATCTACGCCCTGATCCCGGTCACCCTCACCCTGCCTGGAATCGCCGGTTTCATCCTCTCGATCGGCATGGCCGTGGACGCCAATGTGTTGATTTTTGAGCGGGTCAAGGAGGAGTTGCGCTCTGGCAACAGCTTGATTCGATCGATTGATACGGGCTTCGCCCTGGCCTTCTCTTCCATCCTTGATGGCCACGTCACCGGTCTGATCAGCTGCGCTGCGCTGTTTTTCCTCGGCACTGGCCTGGTGAAGGGATTCGCCGTCACCCTCGCGATCGGCCTGCTCCTGAGCCTGTTCACGGCGCTCACCTGCACGCGCACCTTGTTGCGGCTGCTGATGACCTATCCAGGCCTGCGCCAAGCCAACTACTTCATCCCTTCCCGTGAGCTGCCCGCCAGGGCTGCCTGAGGTTTACCCCGTCCCCTGTGATCACCGCTCCCCAACCGCGTTTTCGCATCAATCGTCATCGGCGCCTGGCCTGGGTGGGTTCCGCCCTCGCCACCCTGCTCAGTGTGATCGGTCTGGTGCTCTGCTGGACCAACCCCGCCATCGGCGCACCCCTGAAGCCCGGTCTTGATTTCACCGGTGGCAGCCAGATCCAGGTGGAACGGGCCTGCTCCGGTCCCTGCTCGGCCATCTCCGCCCCTGAGGTGAAGCAGCGCCTGAGCAGCGTCAACCTGCCGGTCGAGAAGGGGGGGGTGGCACCCCGGCTCGATTCCACCACCGTGCAGGTGCTCGATGGCGGCCGTTCGATCGTCCTGCGGCTGCCGGCCCTCAGCCCAGATCAAGGAACGGGGGTGATCCAGGCCCTGGGTGAGGCTTACGGACCGCTCGAGGCCCGCGGCACTTCTGTGAACACCATTGGGCCAACACTCGGCAACCAGCTGCTGCGCAGCAGCATCATTTCTCTGCTGGTGAGTTTTCTGGCCATCGCGGCCTACATCACGTTCACCTACAGCGGCGTTTTTGCCTTCCTCGCCCTGCTCTGCCTGGCCCACGATGTGTTGATCACGTGCGGCGTCTTCGCCTGGCTAGGTCTTTGGCTGGGTGTCGAGGTGGATTCCCTCTTTGCCGTCTCCCTGATCACGGTGGCGGGTTACTCTGTCACCGACACGGTGGTGGTCTACGACCGCATCCGTGAGCAACGCAAAAATCTCGCTCAGTTGCCGATCACGGATCAGGTGGATGTGGCTGTGGACGCAACCCTCACCCGCTCGCTCTACACGTCCCTCACCACCGTCTTGCCGCTGCTCGGGTTGATCTTTTTCGGTGGCAGCAGCCTGTTTTGGTTCGCCGTGGCTCTTACGGTGGGCATTCTCGTGGGAAGTTGGTCGAGCATTGGTCTCGCTCCAACCCTGTTGCCCGTGCTCTCCAAGCGATGAACGCCGAAGGATCGCCCCCTGGGCAGGCAGCCCCCCTCAACCGTCAGGTTGGGCCCAGCGGGGGAGTCGGTTCACGATCTTCAACCCCTGGCGCTTCGCTCGTCCCCCCCTTGCTGCTGGTGCTGAGCCTGCTGGATCTGCGGGTGGAGATTCTGCTGTTGATCGATCACTTCACGTTCACCAGCCTGCTTCAGGCCATCACCTCCCACCCGCTGGCGGTCACGGTGCTGATGCTGCAGGGGTCACTTTGGCGGCGCTATCGCCGGCGCTGAGCCCCTCGAGAGATCAAGGGGGGCCAAAGAGATCTTGTGCGCCACAAAGATCGAGGCAGGGCTAAACAGTTGCTGCGCCATGACGACTGGGATCGAGCGACGATCAGCAGGGCTGATCTGGCACGAGGCCATGGGGTCAGGCTAGGACCCGCGCCGCCGGTTCAAGGGTACCTAGACCCAACCTTCAGCTCTTCTCTCGCGGCTCTGAAGGCAAGCAGCGCCGGGGCACGACACACATCTTCACCACAGAGGCATTCAGGTGCCGCCTGCCGCCCCGTCCTGGGGGGTCTTTGGCGATGTTTGTCGCTGATCCAGGTGGCTTGATGGAGATTTCCGCTCAGCGGTCTTCCAGGCCATGACAAGGCAGGAACTGGATCTGCCAAGAGATTGGGCCTGCTGGCTGGCAAGCTTGCTGCCCGAGCCTGGCTGGAGAGTTGTGCTCTGGCAATCTTCTAGAGATCTCCTCAATCATCAGCCTCGCGAACGAGAAGTTGCGTACCTAAAACGGACCAAAACCTCACTCATCCAGAGCTGCAATGGCTGCAGGATCGGGGCTCCAGCGATCCATAATGTCGTGCACGAGTACCTCCTGGCCCACAACCTGCAGCACCACCACCAGCGGCAACGCCAGCAGCAGGCCCGGCAGTCCCAAGAGGGCACCAAGGCTCAACTGGGCCATCAGCGACACGGTGGGCAGCAGGTTCACCGTGCGGCTCAGTAGAAGCGGGGTGAGGATAAACGCCTCGGCGTTTTGCAACACCAGCCTTAGCGCCAGCACCTGCAACACCTTCTCGGGAGACATCAACGAGGCCACCGCCATCGGCAGCAAGGTGGCCGCCGTGGGGCCGATCGTGGGCACAAAGGTGAGCAGGCCGCACACCAGGGAGCTGAGCAGCGCCAGGGGCACTCCCAGCAGGTGCAGGCCCAGCCAGGTGGATAAAAACACAGTGACCGCCGACACGGTCATGCCTGCTAACCAGCCGCCCAGTGCCTGGCGGCACTCGGCCAGCAGTAGCCGCATCCGGGGTCGGTAAAAGCTGGGGGTGGCCGCCACCAGCAGGCGTTGATGGCTGCGGGGATCTAGCGCCAGCAGCGCCGCCAGCAGCGCCATCAGCAGCAGCTGCATGGTGAGGCTGGCCGCTCCGCCCGCCACGCCCAGCACCTGGGCCCCGAGGGGTTGGAGGCGATCGAGAAGATTGCCCGCCAATAACTCGTGTTCGAGATTGGCGAGGGCCGGCTGCTGGCGCAGCAGGACCGACAGCCGGGCGCTCAACTGGGGCACCAAGCCCACCAGCTGCTGGATCTGTTCCAGCAGTTCGGGCAGCAGCTGCAGCCCCACCCAGCCGCCGATGACCAGCATCACCACCACCACCAGGGTCAGGGCAGCGGGCCGCTGCAGCGGCAGGAAGCGCCTCAACAAGGTGATCGGCACATCGAGGGAGACAGCCAGCACGATGGCGCCAAACAGCACCAGCAACACCCAGCGCAGCTCCCAGACCAACAGCGCGATGACGATCAGCGCCAGGGCGCCGAGCAGAGTGCGGGCGTTCATCGCAGCAGCCGCCTGGGCTTCCAGCTGTCGAGGATGTCGTGGATCAGCACATCCCGCAGCAGCACCTGGAGGCATACCGCCATCGGCAGGGCGAGCAGCAGGCCCAGCGGGCCGAATACAACGGTGAACAACAGTTGGGCGGAAAGGGTAAGGCCCGGCAACAGCTTCAGCTGATGGTGCATGACCGAGGGGGTGATCACATAGCTCTCCAGGTTCTGGATCAACACATAAAGCCCGAGCACCGCCAAGGCTTGCCAGGGCGACTCCAGCAGGGCCACCGACATCGGGAACAGGGTGCTAAGGGTGGGGCCCACATTGGGAATGATATTCAGCAAGCCAGCCAGCACAGCGTTGGCCGCCACCAGCTTCACGCCGAGTAGCGTCAGCCCGATGGCGGCCATGGCACCCACACAGACGGAGCTGATCAACACCCCCACCATCCAGCCGCTGAGTGCCTCTCCGCAACGCACTATCACTTGCCTGAAGCGGCGGCGATAGAAGGAGGGGCAGAGCAGCAACGCAGCTTCCTGATAGGCCCGGGGTTGGGCGGCGATCATCAGGGCCGCCGCCATCACAAACAGAATCTTCACCAGCACGCCGCCCACATTGCCGGCGAAATTCACCAATCGCAGGGCGCCCCCAAGCCCCGTGGAGAGGGCATTGCGGCCCTCCGTTGGATGGCCCAGCGACTCCCAGAGGCTGGTGAGGGCGGTGTCATCGCTGCCATAGAGCATCCTTGAAGCGCCCTGCAGTCCGCCCTGCAGCAACTCCATCAAGGCATGGGCCGCCTGGGGCAACTTGCCGATCAGCTGGCTGAACTGGCTGCTGAAGGGTGGAATGATCACCGCGGCGCCAACGCCCACCAGCAGCACGATCGCCAGCAGGGTGAGAGCCAGGGCCAGGATGCGGCGACAGCGGAGCACGGCGCGGATCGCCCCGACGATGGTGCATAGGGCGGTGGCCACCACCACGGCGGCGAAGATCAGCAGCATGGCTTCGCGCAGGCTCCAAAGCAGAACCAGCGCCGCCACCAGAGCGATCAGTCCCAGCCAGCGGCCGAAGCTCAAGCTGGATCCTCGCCGTCATCGTTGCCAGCGTCCCCATCTGCCTGGCCGGAGTAGCCAAGCTCGTGGCAATCGGCATAGCGCTGTGCAAAGCGCATGAACCGCTGGAAATCCTCTGGTGATTTCCAGGTGTAGGTGGCCTCTAGCGCAAAGGCCTTGCCATTCACGAAGCGGGCCTTCACCTCGCGGGTGACCAGTTCTCCCTCGTCGTCGAGCATGTACATGCCCGTGATATCCCCCAAGGTTTCCGGTGCCAGGGCCTGGGGTTCTTCGAACACGAACAAAGCCTGCCCGGTGCGACCGTCGCGGGAGCGGGTGAGGCGGATGTCGGGAACGACGGGCTCGTCGACTCCCCGGAAGAACTGGATCTCGGCCGCCATGGCAATCGACGAAACCCTGATCCTAAGGATCAGGCCCCGGCTGGGCCTAGAGGCTGCAAGAGTGGGCCTTCAACAAGCTTGTGCCCGCAGCCTTTCGCCATGCTCTCCGGCCCCCCGGTCTCCAGCACCGTCAGCCCCGAGCAGCTCCTGGAACGCTTTCAGGCGAGTTCGCCCCGGCAGCGCCAGACGCTGCTGCGCCAGCTGCTGCAGCGGCGACAAGAGCTGGTCCCCCTGATCCAGGAGCGGCTCGATGGCCTGGACGCGACCTCGGAAGACTGGATCGGGGGCTGCCTGCTGCAGATCGTCGTCGAGACGGATGCCCCCGGCCGGGATGCCTTATTGGCACGCTACCCGGACGGTTGGCTGGCGGTCGCCAGCGCCGCCGGCATCGACTACGGCCCGCTGCAGCGCCATCTCGTGCTGCAGGAGTATGAGGCGGCCGACCGACTCACCGCCAGCATCCTGCGAAAGCTCGCCGGTTCCGAAGCGGAGCGGCGCGGCTACGTGTATTTCAGCGAGGTGGCCGCCATGCCGGCGGTGGATCTGGAAAGCCTCGACCGGCTCTGGCTGGCCTACTCCCGTGGACGCTTTGGCTTCTCGATCCAGGGCCGCCTCTTAGCGGCGGTGGATGGCCAATGGGAACGGCTGTGGCCACGCCTGGGCTGGAAGCTGAACGGCGTCTGGACCCGTTATCCGGGCTCCTTCACCTGGTCCCTGGAAGCTCCGGAGGGGCACATGCCCCTGATCAATCAGCTGCGTGGCGTGCGCCTGATGGATGCCCTGCTGCGGCACCCCGGCCTGGCCCGTCGCATTGCCGCCACGGCGCGGAACTAGGCTTGCTTGAGCTTCGCCCGCTCCGCATCCTCGATGTTGAAGCTGCTCCGGTGGGCCGATTTCATCACCCCCTCAACCCTGCAGCTCGCCCCGCTGGTTGAGTTGTTGCTGGAGCCCCTCGGCCAAGGACCACCGCCGCCGGACCTGCAACTGGGCCTGCAGGAGGCGCTCGTCAACGCCGTACGCCACGGCAACGGTTGCGATCCGAGCAAGTGCCTGCGGGTTCGTCGCATCGTGACCCCCCGCTGGCTGATCTGGCAGGTGCAGGACGAAGGCGAAGGGCTGTGTCCCCAGAAGCGACACCACGGCCTGCCCGAGTGCACGGAGGCGATCGGCGGCCGGGGGCTCTTCCTCATCCATCATTGCTTCGACGACGTGCGCTGGAGCCGCCGCGGCAACCGCTTGCAGCTGGCGGTGCGGCGGCAGCGCTTCAGCGGCCGTGGCTGGGGCAGCCTGGATCGCTGATCTCGCCCCGCAGCCAGCCGGCCGCGTGCTCCACCAGAGCGAGGGCCTGGGCCCGTGCCGGGGATGCCGTCGAGCTGCCGGGCCCATCAGCGCTCAGCAACACCACCAGTGCCGCCGCCAGCTGCTCCGCCGCCCGCCGCGACCGCTGCGCCTTGAGGGCGTGCCAATCCCGGTCGCCGATCGCCAGACGGCGCTGCAACTGCTCCGCCAGAGCGGCGCTGCCCTCCGGCCAGAGCCGTTGAGGCTGAGCGGCACGATCCGTTTCGGACCGGGCTGGCGGTC
>JBIIIX010000105.1:0-9198 GCA_044234415.1 Cyanobium sp. | reverse complement strand
CGCGTTTCCGGATAGGGAATCGCCTCCACCCA
The DNA here is from genome assembly GCA_044234415.1 of Cyanobium sp. Lineage (GTDB taxonomy): Bacteria > Cyanobacteriota > Cyanobacteriia > PCC-6307 > Cyanobiaceae > Cyanobium. The sequence continues at coordinate 9,166 of JBIIIX010000105.1, read as the reverse complement.
CAGCTCCGGCTCCCGCAGGCTCCGCTGCGGCTCCCAGCCCGCCACGGCGCCGGGGCCGGCGTTGTAGCTGGCCACCGCCGCTAGGGGATCGCCGCCCCATTGGTCGAGCAGGCCCCGCAGGTAGCGGCTGCCGAGGGCGGCATTGCGGGCGGGATCCTCCAGGGCCTGGCCACTGAGCCGGCCGCCGGCCAGCTCCGCCGCGGTCTCGGGCATCAGCTGCATCAGCCCCACCGCCCCCACCACCGAGCGCACCTTGGGGGTGAAGCGAGATTCCTGCTTGGCCACGCCCAGAAGCAACGTCACCGGCACGCCTTGGCGTTGCCCCTGCTGTTCGAACACCTCCAGGAACCGCGGTGGATGCTGGGCCTGCTCCAGCTGGCTCACCAGGTCGCAGCGATCGCTGCGAAGCCGCAGCGCCGCCTGATCCAGCTGGCCCATGCCGATCCAGTCATCCCCCACCCCCTGGCGCAATCGCCCCTCAACCAGCAGCGCGGCGCTGTCCTCGGGGGGCCGGCTGGCGCGTTGATGGCGCCAGGTTTCCCAGGCTTCATCCCGCAGGTCGAGGCGCCAGAGCCGATCCAGCTGGGCATCGCCGCTGGCCAGCGGCTGCCAGCGGGCCACCACGTCGGGCATGCGAGCGGGGTCGAGCCGCAGGTCGTCTTGGCCGAGCCGCAAGGCCGCCCGCCAGCCGTAATAGCCCCCGGGATGGTGGCGCAACAGGGTCCGCCAGGTGTCGGCCGCGGCGGCGGACTGCCCCAGCTTCAGCTGGCTGAAGCCCAACCAGAAGCGCTGGCGGGCGGCCAACAGCGGCGGCAGCCGCGTTGGGTCGATGGCGCCCAGCAGGGTTTCGGCGTCGCTCCAGCGGTTGGCCAACAGCTCGCTGCGGGCCAGCTCCCACTGCAGGTCCCAGCTGGCCGGATCGCCCGGTGCCCGGCGCAACAGCGTCAAGGCGGCCCGCAGCCGTTGGGGATCGGGCGGCGGCGGATGGGCGCCGACCGCTGGTGGCCGCAGGGCCAGCGCCGCCACCGGTGCGCTGTCGCCCCAGGGCGCCGGCAACTGCCGCAGCTGGGCGGCCAAGGGGGCATCCGCCTCGTCGGCCAGCAGCCGCACCGCCGCGTCCGCCTCGCTCGCCCGCGGCCGTTGGCGCACCAGCTCCAGCAGCAGGGAGATCCCCTGGCGGCGCTGGTCGGCGTCGCCAGGCAGCAGCGCCTTGCCCAGGGCCAGCTGGTCGGCGATGGGCAAGGCCTGTGCCGCGGCCATGGCGCCGCTTTTGCCCAAACAAGCCAGAGCCGCACCCCCGGCACCGAGCTGGGCCAGGCCGCTGGCCAGGGCCTGCCGTTGGCTGGCGCTGGGTTGGCCACGGCGACAGACCTCCTCGATGCGCTCTTGAGCCCCGTGCCAGCGGGGGCCCCAGCGGGCCAGGTGCAAGGCGCCCTTGAGGCGTCCCTCCTGGCTGTCCTGGATTTCGACTGCCGCCGCCAGGGCGGCGGGATGGGCGGGAAAGCGGCTCAGCAGCTGCTTGCGCAGGGCCGGCTGATTGCGGCCGAGGCTGTAGAGCGCATCGGCGCTGGCGGGAGAATCCGGAAAGCGGCGCAGCAGCTGGCGCCAGAGTGCCGCGGCCTGGCGGGGGCGCTGGCGAGCTTCGGCATTGAGGGCCGCCTGCTTGAGCGCCACGGCCGCCAGCGGGTCGCTGCCCCATCCCTGGCCGGCCAGCAGCGCCGCCCGCCGGTCAGGATCGTCGGTGCGCCCCTGCAGCAACAGGCTGGCTTCACGGCGCCGCTCGGGATCTGGGGACCAGCGGCGGAGGCGCTCCAGGTCGGCGCTGGAGCTGAGCGGAGTGGGGCCTGGCAGCTGTTCGAGCAGGGCCCGACCCGCCAGGAGCGCCGCCATGCTGCCGAGGCAGCACATGGCCAGCAACTGCGGTAGACGGGGCAACGGCCCTCCAAAACGGTGGCACCATTGTGGCTGCGTGTGGACCCTCGCCCTGCCGTCTCGACCCAGTCCGTCCCGCCGGTCGTTGCTGCGTCCATCGTTGCTACGCCCATCGTTGTCCAGGCTGTGGTGGACTCGGCTGTGGTCGACACGGCTGTGATTGACGAGGCTGTTGTCCCCGAGGCTGTTGTTGCCCAACCTGTCATCGCCCAACCTGTCGTTGTCGAGGCTGATGTTGCCAAGGCTGTTGTCCCCGAGGCTGATGTTGCCAAGGCTGTTGTCGCGCCACCTGTTGCTGCCGAACCTGTCGTCGCCCAACCTGTCGTTTCCAAAGCCGTCGTTGTCGAGGCTGTCGTTGCCCAACCTTTCGTTGCCGAAGCTGTCGTTGCCGAAGCTGTCGCCGCGGCGGCTCGGGCCAGACCACTGGCCCTTCCTGCCCCCTTGGTTGCGCCAGCTGCCCGGAGCGGGGCAGCGGCGCCGGACCCTGCTGGCGCTGACGCTGGCGCTGCTGTGCTTCCTGCTGCGCCCCTGGCCACCGTTCCAGGCGCTGCCGGGCTGGGTGGTGGGAGGCCTGGGGGCCTGGGCGGTGATCGAGCTGCTGCGCTGGGGCTGGCGCCCGGTGCGCTGGCGCTGAGCTGCGCAGGCAGGAGCCGTGGCCCTGAGCTGGAGGGTCGAGGGCCGTAGAGCGAGCCCGCCCTCAGCTCCGCCGCTTAAGTTGGCAGCGTTTTTGTGCTGAAGGCATGGCCGAGCTGGAGGTCAGCAATGACGGCCAAGAGATGCTGGCTCCGGTCGGAGCGCCTTTGGGAGCCGGCATGGCGGGCTTCGGCACCGATGGCATCCGCGGCCGGGTCGGCACGCAGGTGACGCCGGCCCTGGCGCTGCAGGTGGGCTTCTGGTGCGGCCGCGTGTTGCCGCCCGACGGTCCGGTGTTGATCGGCTGCGATTCACGCAACAGCGGCCCGATGCTGGTGGCGGCCCTCAGCGCTGGCCTCGCCGCCGCCGGCAGGGAGGTGTGGCAGATCGGCCTCTGCCCCACCCCGGCGGTGCCCGGCACGATCCGCCGCTGCGGAGCGGCGGGGGGCCTGATGGTTTCGGCCAGCCACAACCCCCCCGCCGATAACGGCATCAAGGTGTTCGGGCCCTCCGGCGCCAAGCTCGACCGCGACCGCCAGCAGGCGATCGAGGCGGGCCTCCGCGGCGAGCAGACCAGCCTGCAAGGAGGCTTTCTCGGTACGGGCCGGGTGCATGAGCGGGGCGATTTGCTGGAGGGCTATCGCGAGGCGCTGCTGCAGAGCGTGGGAGCGTTGCGGCTGGAGGGCTGCCCGATCGTGCTGGATCTCTGCTGGGGATCGGCGACCGCCTGCGGTGAAGCGGTGTTTCGGCAGCTGGGAGCGGATCTCACCGTGCTGCATGGCCAGCCGGATGGCAGCCGCATCAACCAACACTGCGGCAGCACCCACCTGGAGCCGTTGCGGCAGGCGGTGCTGGCCCAGGGGGCGTCGATGGGCTTCGCGTTCGATGGAGACGCCGACCGGATGCTGGCCGTCGATGGCCAGGGCCGAATGGTGGATGGGGATCGCATCCTTTACCTGTGGGGAACGGCGTTGAGCAAGGCGAATGCGCTACCCGGCAACCGGATTGTCGCCACGGTGATGTCCAACCTGGGCTTTGAGCGGGCCTGGCAGGCCAGTGGAGGCGTGCTGGAGCGCACCCCCGTGGGAGACCAGCATGTGCATGCCGCCATGGAGGAGCTGGGGGCCGGACTGGGAGGAGAACAATCAGGCCATATCCTCTCGGCGCTGCATGGCATGAGCGGCGATGGCCTGCTCACCGCCCTGCAGGTTGCCTCGCTGATCCAGGCTGAAGGCACCAGCCTGGCGGACTGGATGGATGGCAGCTTCCAGGCCTATCCCCAGATGCTGAAGAATGTGACCGTGCCGGATCGGCAACGCCGCACCGGCTGGAGGGAGTGCGCCCCCTTGCTGCGGGAGGTGGAGGAGGCGGAGCGGGCGATGGCCGGAGAGGGGCGGGTGCTGGTGCGGGCCAGCGGCACCGAACCGCTGCTGCGGGTGATGGTCGAGGCGGCGGATGGGGCCCAGGTGGAGCACTGGACCGACCACCTCGCCGCCGCCGCCGACCGCTGGCTCAACGCCGCCTGAGCGGCGGTTGGGCAGGGTTGAACGCGTGATTGCGGCACAAGTACTGTGGCAATCAGGAGCGTCATGCCCTGGCTTAAAGCTGCGGAGCGGAGCTGGAATGGGGAGCGCAGGGGTAATCACCCTGAGCTTCGAGTTGTTCTTTGTACGCAAGCAGGCAGAGCCCGAGAGAGAGTGATTGCAACATCTGAGCCGAAGCGATTGCATAGCTGCTGGGTGCGCCATCAACACAGCCCCATAGGGATAGTCCATAGGATCCCTCCCTATTCACAAGTTTGAAACTGGCTGACCGGAAGCTCGATCAACCATGGACCGAGGCAATGCAAGTGTGTTGCTCACGGGAGAGGAAATTGTGATAGCGCTGCTTCACGGCATCGGAAAGCAGACCGCAATACGTCTACGACTAATCTTCTAGTTGCTCGTGCTGAATGCTTCAGGCTCAGAGAGGCAAAGGAGCGATGATCGTTTCATTGGAGGCCACTTTACTGAGTTGCTTTGCCAACACACGAGCAGAGATGCAGAAGTAACCGTGGCCGCGAATCGAGAGGTCGCTTACCAAAGAGCCAATGCAATCAAGCAAGCAAACATCACAACCACAAAGCTTGCGCATTGCATCAATGCCTGCAGGCCTGTTTGTTGTAGATTGCCGACTAGATCCATCGCCTTGCTCAGCAACACTCTCCACCCTTGCGAGGGCGACATCAGCAGTGGACAGTCTTTGAAGATTCAGCGATGCTCAAGACGATCCCAACTTCAAGTTTCAGAAGTCGGCCGCGAATGGATTGGACTTTGCCAAGGGTGTCGTCTGCCTCAGATCTTGGCGCTCAAGCCATTCAGGAGCCCAACGGGCTTCGCGACAGCAAAACCACGACGATCTACACCCAGGACTTCAATCGCGGCCCCTATGGCATCGGCAGCTCAATTGACCCTTTGTAACATGGTGCACATCATCATACGTTGATCCCGATAGGATGACGGAGTCATTCCGCTATTGCCTTAGACTCATGCGTAGGCCAGGCTTTTTGAGAAGCCACCACCTCTGATCGGGGATTTTATGAGGCAGAAACCTTCGTGCGGAGCGTCTTGGGCGGATCGGGCTAAAGACAGAGTTAGGCCCACCCGATGGCTGCTTGGTGAGGCGACGTTGACGGGTTGACTTGTGGTAGCTACGATAAAGCGTGCGGTACGATTTCGACCCTGGCAAGGACTCGTCCAACCTGAGCAAGCATGGCCTCTCCTTGGCGGCCGCAGCTGAGCTCAGCTGGGATGCAGCACTCGTCTGGGTTGATGATCGCACTGACTATGGCGAAGTAAGAATGATTGCCTTGGCTCCAATTGGAGAAATACTCTTTTTTGTAGCCTTTGTAGATCGTGAGACGGTACGGAGAATCATTAGTCTACGCAGAGCCAATCGCCGTGAGGTCAATCACTATGTCAAAGCCATCAACGAAGGTCAACTTGAAAATGCCGACAATTGAAGAAGATGAGTCGATTACAGCAGCAGCCGAATCAGATCCTGATGCCCTTCCCCTTACAGATCGACAGATGAGCGAGATGGTCCCTTTGCGGGTGCTGCGCGGTCGTCCAAAGTTGGCAAATAAAAAGCAGCTTGTTTCAATTCGATATAGTCCTGAGGTTATTGCCTATTTCAAGGCTTCCGGAGCTGGGTGGCAAGCTCGTATGGATGCTGCGCTGAAGGAATATGTTGAAGCTCACTCGACTGGAGATGCGAAGGGGGCCTAACATCAAGATGCAGAAGACGGGAGCAAAGGCTGGCTTCTACGACGAGATTACTGCCCGCTTCTGATCTTGAGCGTTAGCCATACGAACAACCCCAATCTCTCTCCGTGCTGAATTCTCAGGCAAGCAATCAAGTGTCTGACAGAAGCCATGCTTAATGATTCAATTGGGGTTAGCAGCGTTTACGCTGGCGCTATTGCGAGGTGGCATGTTCATGGGCTTCCAAGGTCGCGATGTGTTTTAGCTGTGGCAGTCATTTGGTTGATTTCCGCCTAAAGCTCCTCTATCCAGCATTTCGCTTTATGCAATCAGATGAATGTCTGACAATGCTCAGAGCAATTAAGGATGATGGCTGGTTTCAAGTGGCACGAAGTGGGAGTCATCTGCAATTTAAGCACCCAACTAAACCAGGCAGGGTTACGGTTGCTGGATAGCCTTCCGATGAGTTTGCCAAGGGCTCGCAGATGAGTATCCTGAAGCAAGCAGGCCTCAGAGGTTCAGAACAGCCATGAAGGTTGCAGTAGTCATTGAGAGGGCTGGAGAAAACCTCTCGACCTACGTGCCAGATCTGCCAAGCTGTAGCGTGTCTGGCAATTCTACCTCTGAAGTTGAACAGCTGATTCGCGGAGCGATTTCATTCCATTTTGAAGATTTGCGGGAGGATGGCATCGAGATACTCGAGCTCTCTTGTGCCGTTGGCTATGTCGAACTTGCTGTCTAACCTGAATGAGGCGAAGGCTAACCTCAAGGTGCAGAAAACGGGGCACGGAGAGCTGGCTTGTATACCCAAATTCCGCCTTGCTTCTGATCCGAAGCGCTAAACCACATTGCCTGGGTAGAAGCCCCCGCGAGAACGGGCAACAACGCCGAGAGCCCCCAACCTGTAGAGGCGCTTGCTGTGGCTCAGTATTCCAAGCCGCAGATTTTAGCGCCTTGATTCACAGGCGCTTAGATTGGAGATTTTTCATACATTTCATCATAGGGACCATGTATGCCTAAAACTTGGCCTCCAGCCCAGACGATTGTTGCTTGTCGATACTGGGTTCGACTTGTTCCGTTATTAAAGTCATAGTAGGGGCAATCTTGGCCAACTGCAAGTTTGGCGTTGTTATCTGTGCTGCTGAGTGTCCAACTGATGCCAGCACGATTGGTCCACTTATAGTTGGTGTCACTGACTTTGGTAATAGTGACGTAGTGCCAATCGTTCTTTCCGCCTTTGTCATAAAGGTGGCACTCATAGTTGCCCGCGACGTTGCCTGTAGGCACATCGGCTTCAAATAGGCTTGATACATCAGGCGACAATGCACTCACTTGCTGAGACCATGTACCTGTAAATCGATATAAACCATGACGCTCCAGGTAGTCTTTCACAAAGTGGAAATGGTAGTCGGCGGCAATTTGGAACAGATACAAATCACTATTTATGCTCACAATATCCGTGCCATAGCGATCCAGGCGACTGGTCATCTCGATCATTCCGCTTAAAACAGCATTTGTATCTGGCTCCGAATCAACATCTATAATCGTCGAAGGAACATTGCCGAACAGATGTTGCCAGGCATTGGCCGAGGATTTTCTTCCCGTGCCGCTGCCTTTAAGCTGGCATGGACTTTGGATGGCTTGGCTTGCTTGGCTTAAATCGTTTACGAATTGGTCATCAACCTCTAGCCACCCACTTCCTTTCGCCTGGGTAAATAAACTCACTAACTCAACCCAGGCATATTTATATTGTTCAGGATTATTGCGTTCAACTGCTGGCTGGCTAGGATCTGCCCAGCAGGGCTTGTAGCGAAACTTTGTGAAGCTAAAATCGGGCAAATGCCCCATCCAGCCGTGTCCTAAATAGGTGGTGCCATTAGGAACGGCTTCAAAATTCTTACTGATTAAACCAACCTCCGCTTCGGCCCCACTAAGGACTTGATTCGTCCAGTCAGATGTTGTACCATCATCATAATCTATTGATTGCCTTCCATATCCCATGTGAAACGGATTCCAGGATTGAGGTTCGTAGTTTACGTCCCAATAAGTATTCATCACATTATTTAGACCGCAGAAATCCTGATGCGCCCAAGTATCTGCAATTACATGGGCTCTGATGCCCAGCAAAATCAGTTTAAACCGTCTTAGATTGTCTTCGCGATTGTTCTGAAGAATAGCCGATCCACCAACTGCATAATGAAGAATCGATTCCAGTCGCGCATCACTCATTGCGCATCTTATGGCATCCACTATGAGGTGGCGGGATAAAGCGCTCTGTGGTCGGTTTAACAATTTGCCAAACTCGAGATCGCCCAAGGTTTCTGGATTATATTTCTCTAATATATAGCGTCCTTTGGTTGTGTCTCGTGTCTCGAACTTTGGCAGAAAACTGGCCACAGATTGTCCGTGCACCATCTCACGGCCAGGTGTATTTACTGGATCATCGTAATTACCAGGAGTAAAATGATACGAACACCACAAGCCATCCTCCGGTGACGCTAAAGCACTCAAAAATCCGCCTTGGAAAGTGTAGCGTGGGCAATCAAGCTGAGCCACAACATCGTAATGGTCGGCTTTTGTCGTTTGGCTGACTAACTTCCAATAGGCGGCGTATGTTGTTTCATTGAAAAAATCAATGAAGTTTGAGGACTTTGCAATCAGCGTTGCTTCGTCTTTGGTAAATCCACCTTTAATTGCGGCATAATACGTGCCATAGTAGTGAAAATCCTGGTCCACGGTGCCCCTCCGTTTGAAATGTTGATGTCTTTAATGTCTAGCATTTGTTCACTTTGCCGGTGGCCACGTGTTGTAAAAAGATACACGCGGTGCGGGGGGCTTGGTCAACTGCGGTTGACTCCGCCTGAGATCGGTGGGAAAGCTTAGCGTGGCTGAGCCTAGCGTTCAACGCTTAGAGATAGACTGTGCAGGATTGCTGCATCGGTCATCGCACGCATGCATCTTCTCGATATTTGAGCCGCTTTGCTCTTTCTGGGCAGTCCCCATCCTTGATCTCTCCGGCGGAGCAGCGCCCCTGAATGGGGCTCCCACCTATGTGCAGACGCCGCACCCACAGCCCCGCATCCACAGCGCCGCGTTCAAGGCCAGGGTCGCCATGGAGGCGTCCCGTCGCCGCAAGACGTTCCATCGCCGCATGTCGATCCAGGAGATCGCGTGAGCTGTTCACGCGGGCGAAGAAAGCCAAGCTCAGGCAGGGTCAGGCAAAGGTTTCACACTGCCATTCTTCTGCCCCGCACCTGCCGGCATGTGCCCCGCCTGAGTCCTGCGTTCAGGTGCTTGCCAGCGTCCGAACAGCCCGCGACACGGCGGTCGCAACGCCGCCCCATGGACCCAGCCGGCCA
>JBIIIX010000104.1:0-9199 GCA_044234415.1 Cyanobium sp. | reverse complement strand
CAAGCGAACCCGCAGCCTGGCGGCGGTTGCGGCAGCAGTGGCGGTAACGGTTCCAGCAGCGGTGGCAGTCGCGGCAGCGGTGGCGGTTCCGGCAGCAGTGGCAGCTGCGGCAGCGGTGGCGGTTCCAGCAGCAGTGGCAGTCGCGCCAGCAGTCGTCGTGGCGGAGTTGGCCTTGGCGGCTTTGGCTGTGGCGGCGTTGCCTGTGGAGGCTTGGGCTGTGGGGGACTGGGCTGTGGGGGCCTGGGATCTGGTCATGGCGGAATGGGGGCGATCCCGGGTCGGCGGCCTCGACTGGCTTCAGCCCCGCCGACCCTAAGGGCTCCGAAGCTCCCCATGCGCCCGGGGCTGGCGAGGACCGTGGCCAGCCCGGGGCGCCGCCGCCGCCGCTCCAGCGGCAGACAGGATCGCCCCTCGCCCCACCGCCGCTCGGACCCCTCAGGTCCGCTCACTAGCATCGGCTCAACCGCTCTGGCTGGGTGTCCCTGTCGATCGCGCTGTTGACCGTGTCCGACAGCCGCTCCTTGGCGGATGACCCCAGCGGCGATGCCCTGCAGCAACGCCTGCAAGCCGCTGGTCACCAGCTGACGGCCAGGCAGCTGGTGCCGGATGATCGCTATTGCATCAGGGCGTTGGTCAGCGCCTGGATTGCTGATCCCGCCGTGCAGGTGGTGATCAGCTGCGGCGGCACCGGCCTGACCGGCCGGGATGGCACCCCGGAGGCGGTGGCGCCCTTGCTGGACAAGCGGATCGAGGGCTTCGGTGAGTTGTTCCGCGTGCTCTCGTTTGAGACGATCGGCACCAGCAGCTTGCAGAGCCGCTGCCTGGCCGGGGTGGCCAACGGCACGTTGATCTTCGTCTTGCCCGGGTCCGTGGATGCGGTGCAAACCGGTTGGGACCGCTTGATCGCCGCCCAGTTGGACGCCTCCACCCGCCCCTGCAACCTGGTGCAACTTCTGCCGCGGCTGCGGGAGCCTGGTTGATGCCCCCTCTGTTGAACAAGGCCCCCCGTGGAACGTCAACCCGTGCAACGTCAACCCGTGGAACGTCAACCCGTGGGACATCAACCGTTTGACTCTCCCATTAGCACGAACGGGGTCAGGGCTCCAACCGCGTCAGACACACCATGACGGCTTGCCTGTGTCAGATGGCCAGCTTGCCGCTGGCGAGAACAGTGCGCCGCTCGTGCAATAATGCGTTTGAGCATTTCCTGCTTTTATACAGATGGCTAAGATCCTGGTAACAGGTGGAGCTGGTTTCATCGGCGTGAATGCCGCCTCTCACTTCGCAAGTCGCGGCTGGGACGTCACAGTTGTCGATAACCTTTCGCGCCGCGGCACGGATCAGAATCTCAGCTGGCTGATGCAGCAACATCCTGCGATTCGCTTTGAGCGACTCGATATCCGGGATGCCGCGGCCATGGAGGGTGTGCTCCACGACCAGCAGCCGCAGATGGTTCTCCACTTGGCCGGTCAGGTTGCGGTCACCACGTCTTATCAGAACCCCAGGGAGGATTTCGAAATCAATGCCTTGGGCACATTCAACATCCTTGAGGCTGTCAGGCATAAGGCTCCCGATGCTTTCGTGCTCTTTTCGTCTACGAATAAGGTGTATGGCGGCTTGGAATCCGTGCCCGTGGTTCAGGGCCCCAATGGCTGGCAGTTTCGCGATTTGAAGGGCGGGATTCCCGAGTCGCAGCCCCTGGATTTCCATTCCCCTTATGGCTGTTCCAAGGGCGTTGCCGACCAATACACGATTGACTACGCCCGAATTTATGGTCTCCAGACCTGCAATTTCCGCCAATCCTGTATCTACGGCACCCGCCAGTTCGGCATTGAAGACCAGGGCTGGGTGGCCTGGTTCAGCATCGCTGCCTTACTTGGTAAGCCCATCACGCTTTATGGCGATGGCTGGCAAACTCGCGACGTCCTTGACGTGCGTGATCTCGTCCAGGCCTATGAGGTCGCCTGGGAGCGTCGTCAATCGATCGCTGGCCAGGCTTTCAACATTGGTGGTGGCCCTGACAACACCTTATGCCTCAGGGATTTGCTGCGCTTCCTCGAGGAAGAGCTTTCTGTGAGTCTCCAACCCGCGATGGCGGCTCCAAGGCCCGGCGATCAACCGGTGTTTGTCTGCGATCTCAGCCGAGCTGCCGACAAGCTGGGCTGGCGGCCCCAGATCGATGTAGAAAGCGGCGTACGGCATTTGATCCGTTGGGTGCGCGATAACCGCGAGTTGTTTTCCTGGCTGGAGTCCTAAGCGCGCCACAACTGCCCCTCCCGGTTCAAGACGGTGGCCCAAGCCATGACAGGCGAAAGGTCCCATCGCCGAAGCGGGCGTGATCAACAGAGCAGTGCGTTTAGGCTGACGGTGTTACAGTCCCTTCACTAGCCTCCAGGAACACAACGCTTGGCCCTAGCTAAGATTGCCTCTCCAACACCTAAACGTGCAGCTCACTTCCTTGATTCCCGCGGGCTGATTCATTCACCGCCGAATAAGGCCATTATTTCGGCGCTCTTGGAGCAAGGCATTCAGGTTGATGTTTTTGCTCCTGGGATGCAGAAGGGTGTTGATTATGGCGGTGCTGTGCGTACTGGTTCAGTGAATTATGGCTGGACATGGTTGCTCAAGTATGCCTGGCGACCCCGCTGGAAATCCTACGCTTGTTTCTCGGGGACTAGCGAGGATCCCCTGGCTGTCGTTGGTGTCTTGTCGGCCTTGCATCGCCGGCCTTGTTTTGTGCTTGCAGATGAAATCAAATCCGATCTCTACTACGGCAATAGACCGGAAACCTGGAAGCGGCTTTGCCGCTGGACAAACCGCCGCGCCAAGCTCAACATCGTCAACGATGATGCGCGTTTGGAGCTGCTCAGAGACTACGCCTCGCTGCCGAAAGATTCCCGCCTGATTGTTTATCCTGGTTGTTACCACAAACCCCCCACCCCACCGGCTGACCATCGGCTCCAGCTCAGGCGCCAGTGGGGTATCCCCGATGATGCCTTCGTACTCGGGGCTTCCGGCCATTTCAACCTCTATATCGGCGCCGACCTGCTCTTAGAGGCCTTGGCGGCCGATCAGAGCCTCTACGCGGTCGTTCAGCCAACCAGCAATAATCCCTTTGAAAAATATATGTTTGATTATATCTCCAGGACTGCCAATATGCATGTTGAGCAGCAGGTCATGACCTGGCAGCAGTCATGGGAGTCCAGCGTGGCTCTCGATGTTGGCATGGCGGTGTATCGCCATCAAGGTTCCCAGTTCCAGAAAATGGGCATTAGCTCCAATCGACTCTGCATGTTTTTGGCCATGGGCGTTCCCGTGATCGGAAACCGCCAGCCAAGCTACGAATTCCTGGAACGTTTCGGTTGTGGCCTGATGGTGTCAGATTCCCACGAGTTTCAACAGGCTCTCGACTACATTCGCCGCAATCTTGCGGCGATGCGGCAGGCCTGTAAAACCTGTTTCGATGAATACATCATGCCCCCTGGCCGCTACGAAGGGCTCAGCAAGGCCATTGCCGAGGTGATTAATCCAACTCGGGCTTGAGCGTTCCCAGCTTGCGCCGTCGCGGTGACAGCAGCATCGTTGCCTCTGCCCTGTAGGCGCTGCGGCCTTTAACCCCAACATCGCAATCCTCGGGGGTGGTGATGGTCTGATCGCCTTACTTTCCCTCCCATGCCGGCGCCGGAACCTTGTCCGTCCTACCGGAGGGAGGCCTGCCGATCGCCGATCGCCTCGTCGGACATCCGATCCGGCATGAATGCGTTGCCGCTGTGTTGTGCAGGGCACCCTCTGCAACGGCGCTCCGAGCCCCCCTTTCACGCCCTTCGCGGCCCAGCCCCGCTGGCCCTTCCTCCTTGGCACAGCGTTAGGTCACCGTTGTCACAACGATCGCTGCTCCAGCTATCTAGGTTCCGCCGGCTCTCCTTGTTCCAACCCATGGCCCTTTCGCCGCTCACCCCCACCCTGCTGGCCGCCAAGCAGCGGCTCGGCCTGAGCTTCGCTGCCCTCGGCGAGCGGCTGGGGGCCGACGAGGTGTGGGTGGCGGCGTTGATGTACGGCCAGGCCACCGCCTCCGCCGAGCAGGCCGACACGTTGCTGCAGGCCCTGGAGCTCGACGCCTCCCTGGCTCCCCAGTTGACCCGCTATCCGCTCAAAGGCGCCTTGGATCCCGTGCTGCCCACCGATCCGCTGCTGTATCGCTTCTACGAAATCCTGCAGGTGTATGGCCTGCCGCTTAAGGATGTGATCCAGGAGAAGTTCGGCGATGGCATCATGTCGGCGATCGATTTCAGCTTGCAGGTCGATAAGATCGCCGACCCCAAGGGCGACCGCGTCAAGGTGACCATGAACGGCAAGTTTTTGCCATATAAGGTCTGGTGAACCCCTGTGCCAGGTGAAGGGTACCTGCCCCTCGCGAGGCTCTCGACAACCGAATCATCGCTATCGATGTGAGCCTGGAGATCCCAGTTGCCGCAAGGGATGTTCTCGATGATGTGCGGTTTTCAGTCGCTTCATCGGCTCAGCCTGGCCGCCAGATGCGCAAGCGCCGCGGCCTCTGGGTGCGGGAGGGCGGCTCTTGGCCCTGACGTTCCAGCTCAGCGCGGAACTGGTCGGCGCTCAATCGGCTGGCTCGCGACGAACGGCTGCGGGTGCGTTCGCTGCTGGAAGTGCCCCTGCGCGAGAGATCGCCGCGGGGCCTTTCGCTGCCAGGGGCAGCCGCACCGAAGCGCCCGGCGCCGGAGCCCTGGCCGCTCTCGCGGCTCAAGGGGGCCTGCGGGCTTGGCCGCGCCGATTGCGACCTCTGGGCGGGCGCCGCGGTTGGCGGTTCGTCGGGCCCCATCTCCTGCAGGCGCTCTAGCCGTTCCACCCCCTGCTGAATCAGCACCCGGGCCATGTTGCTGACGGTGCGGGCCTCCAGGTCCGCCAGCACGGCCAGGCGATCACACAGCTCCTCCGGCAGCACCACTTGGATGCGGGGCGACTTGGGCCGCCCGCTCGATGAGGTCTGCCGAGTTGGCACGGCCCTTGGATCTTGCCGGACAGGATCCAGTGTACGCAGTGTCGCAAGGGTAGTATCCAGATGTAGGCTGCTGTCAGAGGCGGTCGCCTTGTGTCCCCAGCACTCCCCAACACTCCCCGTTACTGCCAGACAGTCCCTGTGACTGCCAGACAGTCCTCGTGACTGCCAGACAGTCCTCGTGACTGCCAGACAGTCCCCGTGACAGCCAGGACGTTGCCGTTACTGCCGGGCCGTGTCCATTACGGCTCAGTCGTGCCCAAGGGTTCCTGTTACCGCCATTCCTTCCCAGGGGTGCCCGCCACTCCCCAGCTGGGCTCAGTACTCCCCGAGCCGCCCTGGCGCTTCGGGGTTAACCCCCCACCGGTACCCAGACCCATCCGGCCCGCTGCCACCCGACCCCACAGCCAGCAACGCCAGCACCCTCCGCTAGCCCAGCCCCATCCCTGACCGCGTCGCGCCAGCCGCGAACTCTTCACCTCCTCCACACCGGTCACCACCCCGGCACCCGTTGCCTTCCATGACCCGAAGCTCCTCCCCTCGCACCCAGTCCACCGCCACCGCTACCGCCAGCGGCAGCCGGCCCCGGCGCCCCTCTCGGCGGGTCAAGGCTGAGCGCAGCGATGTGCTGGTCTCGGCTGTGATCAGCACCTACCTGCTCACCCATCTGCACCACGTGCTGCAGCGGGCCGAATACGCCGCCCAGCAGGAGGGCAAGGGCCCCCTCGCCGCCAACTATGCCCAGTTGCGCAAGGTGCTCTGCCTCGATGCCCGCAGCATGGAGGACGCCTCGGCCCTCGGCGGCGAGGACGCCCAGTCCCACGCCGCCTGAATCGCCGGCAGCCGTTTGGTTGCGAGCGCAGGGGCGCGGTTGCGGGCGCAGGGGCGGTGGCGGGCGCTGGAGCTGGAGCGAGAGCTGGAGCGAGAGCTGGCGCTGAAGTCACGCCCGCTGCTGGCGGTTTCCTCGCGGCGCCCCAAAATCACAGGGCTTCAAACATGGCAGCCCCTCAACATCGCGGCGCTCCAGGTGGGCTGCCCACGATCCAGGCAGGTTTCCCCGGGCCAGGCGATCAGCGCCGGGCGCCGCTCCGGTGTATGAAAAGGGGAATGGATGGCTCAGCCCCGATGACCGCCAGCAATGCCGCCGAGCTCTATGCGTGGATCAGCCGCGACGCCGAGCTCACCCAGGCCCTGTTCCGCCAGGCCCTGCAGGATCCCAGCGGAGCCCTGCGCCAGATTGTGGCCATCGGTGAGGCCCAGGGTCTGCCCGTCACCGCCGAGGAGGTGAGAGAACACCTGGCGGGGGTGGACGATGGCGACAGCAACCGCTGGCTGCTCAAAGCCCGAGGCGGGCTGTGACCGCCTCAGATCGTGCCAGGGCAGGACGGAACGGGAGGGCTGATGGCGCCGGTTGGCGTCACCGCCTCCGGCCCAGCTGAAAAACAGCCAGTAGCTCACGATCGCCAAACCAGCGGCCACCACGAGGGCGGCGACCTGTTCGAGGCGCTTGATCATCGCGGCGGTGGCGCGTGGTTGCTGAGTCTGAACCGCCGTAGGCCCCCTCGCGTCTGGTCTCGAATCGGATCTGGTCGCCCACTGCCATCTGTCGCCACTGCCATCTGTCGCCACTGCCATCGGCCGCCATTTCCGTCCGTTCGCCCACTCCCCTGGGTCGCTCGCTGGGGTGGGCGCTAGCTGGGTGGGGCGCTTGCTGGCTGTTGTCACCGGACGCGCTCGGTCCCTGGACGGGGGGTGGCTGCAGAAGCCCGATGGTGGCGGACCCCCCTGGGGCGCTGGCTAAAGTCGCCTTCATCCGATCGGCGCCACCGCCGGCCTTTCTTCCCGCCGCGTGCTGCGACTCGACCGCATCAGCAAGATTTATCCCACCGGTGAGGTGCTGCGCGATGTCAGCTGGGAGGTGAAGTCCGGCGATCGCATCGGCCTGGTGGGCGTCAATGGCGCTGGCAAGACCACCCAGCTCCGCATCCTCGCCGGGCTGGAGGAACCCAGCAGTGGCCAGGTGATCCGCCAGGGAGCACCTCGCATTGTGTATCTGCGCCAAGAGTTCGAGGTGGATCCGCGGCGCAGCGTGCGCCAGGAGCTGTTCCAGGCCTTTGGCGAGGCCGCCGAGGTGCTCGAACGCCAGCGCCAGGTGGAGGACCAGCTGGCCGGCGAGGCCGCCGCCACCGATCCGGAGCTGCTGCAAACCCTGATCGACCGCCTCGGCAACCTGCAAAGCCGCTTCGAGGCCTTGCATGGCTATGAGCTCGATGCCCGCATCGATCGCCTGCTCCCCGATCTCGGCTTCAGCCTCGAAGGGGTGGAGCAGCCGGTGGCCGCCTATTCCGGCGGCTGGCAGATGCGCATTGCCCTCGGCAAGATCCTGCTGCAGGAGCCCGATGTGCTGCTGCTCGACGAGCCCACCAACCACCTGGACATGGAGACGATCCAGTGGCTGGAGACCTATCTGATCGGCCTGACGGTGCCGCTGGTGGTGATCAGCCACGACCGGGCCTTCCTCGATCGCGTCTGCAATCAGATCGTTGAAACGGAGCGGGGCGTGTCGCGCTGCTACCTCGGCAACTACAGCCAGCACCTGGAGCAGAAGGCGTTCGAGCGCGACGCCGCCCAGGCCGCCTTCGACAGGCAGCAGAAAGAGTTGGCCACCCAACAGGCCTACATCGATCGCTTTCGCGCCAGCGCCACCCGCAGCACCCAGGCCAAGAGCCGCGAGAAGCTGCTCGACAAAGTGGAGCGGATTGAGGCGCCGGAGGCCAGCCTTTCCGGGCCTCGCTTCCGCTTCCCGCCAGCCCCCCGCTCCGGCCGGGAGGTGGTGCGCATTGAGGACCTCACCCACAGCTACGGCGAGCGGATCCTGTTTCTCGGCGCCTCGCTGAGTGTGGAGCGCGGTGAGCGGGTGGCCTTCGTGGGCCCCAATGGCGCCGGCAAATCCACATTGCTGCGGCTGGTGATGGGGCTCGAAGCCGCTGACGAGGGCTTCGCCGGCCTAGGCGAGCATCACGTGGTGGCCGGCTACTTCGAGCAGAACCAGGCCGAGGCCCTCGAACTCGACCGCTCGGTGGTGGATACCGTTTTTGAGGCCGTGCCGGACTGGACCCAGACCCAGGTGCGCTCCCTGCTCGGCAACTTTGGCTTCAGCAATGACGAGGTGTTCAAAGCCGTGGGCCAGCTCTCCGGCGGTGAGAAGGCCCGCTTGGCGCTGGCGCGGTTGCTGCTCAGCCCCTGCAACCTGTTGGTGCTGGATGAGCCCACCAACCATCTCGACATCCCCGCCAAGCAGATGCTCGAGGAGGCTCTCACCAACTACGACGGCGCCGCCTTGCTGGTGTCCCACGACCGCTACTTCCTCTCTCGCGTGGCCAATCGGATCGTCGAGGTGCGCGATGGCGAGCTCGTGCTCTACCGCGGCGACTACAGCTACTACCAGGGGAAGAAGCGTGAGGAGGCCGAGCAGCAGCTCCAGCGGGCCGAGGCCGAGGCTGCTGCCGCCCGGCGCCAGGAGAACCGCCAGAAGCAGAAGGCCCGGCAGCAGGCCCGCAAGGCGGTCGCCACATAGAACTTCATACACCACTAGGCAGGACGACTCATTTCGCTGGTGTGATTCGGCATGTGTGCATAGGCTGACAACATGTTTCGCACCCTTGGTCCCCATGGCCCTCTCACACTCCCCCAGCGGCTCCTGGGAGCAGCTCTCCGGCCCGTTTGGCAGCGGCGGCACCGCGGTCCTCGACGGCCAAGCCCAGGAGGAGGGCGGTGCCGCTGCCATGGATAACTACTTCGAGTGCATCACCACCTGCTCGCTGGATGACGGCGAGTGCGTCACCCGCTGCGTCGAAGTGCTGCGCAGCCAGCCCTAGGCGGCCCCAGCCCGGCGCTGAGGCGAGACCACCGTCTCAGTGCCGTTTCCAGGCTCAGTGCCATCTCCAGGGCCGATCTCTCTGGGGATCGGCCGGTGGGGATCCCCTGACGGGTTTTGCTGACGTGGCACTAGCGCCTGTTGCAACGGCTACGCGGAACCTTGAAACAGTTTGTAGCTTTATGGGGTCCGAACCGAACCGTAAGAAACCGTCATGTCCGACCCCATCGCCCTCAGCCTCGGCCAGAAGTTCGAACTCGAGCGCATGAGCCGGGCCATCGACGCCACCTGCGATCCCCAGGCCC
>JBIIIX010000102.1:0-9288 GCA_044234415.1 Cyanobium sp. | reverse complement strand
TGGCCTCGCCCGCTGCGAGCGGGATCTCGACAGCCACCTGCTCCTCCTCGCCGACAGCCAGGCCAATGCCCGTCTCAGCGCCGCACGCCTTCCGCCCACCGACACCTTTCTGAACTCCTTTTTCACAGACGACTGCGCCATTCACCTCCACCAGATCCAGCACAATCTCAAGCTGCTCAGCCCCGGCCGCCGCTACGCCGATCAAGCGATCGAAGCGATCGAAGCGATCCGCGCCATGGTCAGCCTCGATGCCCTGAAGCAGCAACTGGAGCTGGATCAAAAGGAAACGGCTCGCGAGCAGAATCTCCGCAAAAATCTCGCCATCCTCGCTTCCGGGTTCAGCATCAGCGGGGTGGCCGCCTCCAGCCGCTCCCGTCCCACGCAGAAAATCCTTGAAAGCACGAAGAATTGGTTCTCTGGCACTACACCCCAGCCACCGATTCAGCTGCCTTCAGCCGTTCTCTGGCTCACCGATATCGCCGTGTTCGCCAGCCTGGGGGTGGGGGCTGCCCTGCTGGTGTTCCTGAGTTGGTCTGGCTGCGGCCAGCTCTCCCGCAAGCTGCGGGCAAACAGCGCCGATGGCTTGCCTCTCCGAGCCGCGGAACACCAGGCTGAAGGCGGTGGAGCCAATCAGGATCGCCGTCGCCAGCGCTGCTGGGGTTGGCGGATTCAGTCGTCCATCAGGGCCAGCAAACGCAGCACAGAACCACAGGTGAAGTGACAGGCGATGTTGCTCACAAACTTGGGAAAGTCGACGACGGCGCTATGGTCAGCCTTGTCGGAGATCGTTCGGAGAACAATGCAGGGGATGTTGTGTTCGTAGGCAACTTGGGCAACGGCGGCTCCCTCCATCTCGACGCACTTCAGCCCCGGCAGTTGCCTGCAAAGGGCCTGCGCAACAGCAGTGTCTGCGATGAACTGATCGCCACTGGCAATCATGCCGCTGGTGACTTGCGGTTCTGAAATGTGGAACTCTTTGAGGGCCTCGTCTGAAATATCACGGCTCAAGTCTTCTGACAAGTACGCTTCAGCGGCCCGTCGGGCAGAACTGACGTAGGGCTCGTCTACATTGAAGCGAGAGACGCCTAGGAGAGGAATCTCGTACTTCTCAATGCCTGGTAGGGCACTCGCGTCCATGTCGTGCTGCACGAGACGACTGGCGACAACGATGTCGCCGATGTTGAGGCTTGGATCAAGCGCCCCCGCTACACCTGTGAACACAAGACAATCAACGCCGTAACGTTCCACGAGAGTGGTGGCGGTAGAGGATGCGGCGACCTTGCCCCAGCGCGAGAAGACGAGCGTTACCGACTTGCCAAGCAGTTGACCGCTGACGTATTCACGCATGCCGCGGATCTCCGTTGTCACCTCGGACAGATGCGGGCGAAGCTGCGACACTTCCTCAGCCATCGCACCCATGATGCCAATCCTCATGCTGTCACCTCGTGATGTTGATGTTGAAGTTGATGTTGTCCTGGAGTGAGCGCTTAGCCAACTTGGATAGCTGGCTCAAGATCAAGTGCCCATGGCGCCTGTCGGGGCCAGCTGACAGAGCCGCTGTGAGCGGCAGCGGGCGTCCGCGGATTCGCCGATCAACCGAACAGATTTGCCTTTCTGGTGCAATGGGATCTGATCAACCACCAATCCTTGGTTCGTCGGGACAGTGGCGTGGTTGTGGGCGTGGGCTCCTCGCTGCGCCATGGGAGCTTGGTGGGCCAGGGTTAGCCAGCTGCTGTCGTCGATTTGCACCGCTAGACTAGTGACATGCCCATTCTATGCACAGAGCGATCCAGGTATGCCCAGAGCGATCCAGTTGAGGATCGTCATGCCGAACGCTCGCATCAAGTGAGGTAAAGGCTTGCCTGATCTCGGTGGTTGCGACAGGCTGGTCGACCACTTGCCTTGCGGCTCGCAAACGAGCTCGCGATACCACAGTTTTTTTTTGCAGCACAAACTTCCGAGGGATGCTGCAGCAAGCCCTGGGTTCGTGCATCTTCATGAGTGAATTGTCAGCGCTACAGAACCCATCAGCGTTGCGCCTTCTTTTGGTCCGCACCCCGTCCACTGGTGTCACGCTGCCACCGAGTGGCAGGCAACAAGGCTGTGGGCCGCAGCTGAGGGCTGATCGGGGCCTGTCCACTCGAGGAGGCTGTGGCCATGGCAACCGTGACTAGTCGCTGATGGCGACCTTCCCCCACACCGCGGCACTTGACCCATCAATGGGTTTGCTTTTGATCTCTTGCACCATCGCTTTGGTGCCTTTGCCAACGATACCCTGAATACTGCCAAGTGCTCTGTTGGTTGGCGCCGAATCCCTCAGGTTAACCGATGTCCGCAGCGTCACTAATTGATTCATGCCTGGAATCGTAGTGCTCAATATCGTTCTATCTTGACCAAGCTGATTGCTGCCTGTTGCCGTCTTGCCCAAATAAATCCAGCCGCTCAAATTCTTCTTGTCCTGCGTCAGTTGCTCGAGCAGCCGTTTTTCCGTGGAGATGTCAGGCTGATTCTTGGAGCCGGGCGTCGAGGAGCCGCGGCCACTAATATCGACAATTCTTCCGAGTTTTGAAATAAGTTTATCCTTAAATACCTGAGAGAGACTGCTGTCGTCAGCAACCAGTGACGCGATGGTCTGCTTCAGCTCCTCATTTTGGCTAACGATTGCAATGGTAAAAAGAATGGCCTTATCTCCCTCCTCCCTGGCTAGAGTATAAAGACTGGCCAGCGCAACCTTGGCCTTTGTTTGGTCGACGCCAGTGAGGTTATTGAGCTGCGACTGGATGCTGCCAGCAAACTGCTGCTTTCTTTCGGCCTCTTGCTTGACCTGCTGAAGCTGCGTCTGCAAGTATTGCGACTGCCAAGTATTTACTATACCAAAGAATGGAACCATGACGGCAACGGCTATTTGCAGCCTGTTGATCATGGTTTGATTGCCAGGGCTCGCATTGTTGTCGTGGGCTTTGTCGCTCATGGCAAGCTGTCCGTTCATTGGCGCTTGTCCTCAATATAGGTCTATCCGATGAAAGCGTCAATAGCGTTCAGAAGCATTGGCCAACGCCAACTGAGTGTTTTCCACGTACCACATCGGGTATTTCTTGCTGATCACAGCCGCCGCCGCCAGCGCTTTCGGGCCATCGATCCCGCACCCCATCGCGCCAGCTTGACGCCGCGCCGCCAGCTGCTGGCGCCGTCTCTCACAGCTCGGCGGCTCCCTTCGCAGGGCCGGCGGCCAGCGGTTCCGGCGGCCCCTCCACCAACCCCAACCATCGGGCCAGCCACGGCGCCGTGAAGCCCTGCACGCTCACCGTGAACAGGATGGTGAGGAACACCAAGCCCTTGAGCGCCGCTCCCCCCGGCTGGCCGGCCTCCTCCAGCTGCAGCGCGAACAAGCTCGCCACTGCGGCGGTGACAATCCCCCTCGGGGCGATCCAGCTGAGGATCAGCTTGCGGCGCCAGTCCAGCGCGGTCAGCCCCAGGCCGGCCACCTGCACCACCAGCCAGCGAAGCACCAGCAAGGCCAGCACGCAGGCCAACCCGCCCCAGCCCAGCTGCTCCAGGTCCCTCCAGCCCAGATCCGCCGCCAGCAGCGGGAACAGCACGGTGATCGCCAACATCGCCAGCTGCCGGATCGGGATGTCGAGGGAGCGCAAGGCCGGGCCCCTGCGCAGCCCCAGCACCAGCCCAGCGCTCACCGCCGCCGGCAAGCCCGACTGGGGCAGCAGCGCCTCGCAAACGCTGAACATCAGAAACAGCACCCCCAGGGTCAACTGCAGGGCCAGGCCGTTGTCGCCCTCCGGAACCTTGACCACCACTGGCGGCTGCGGCAACAGGCCCGCGGCTTCGGGGGCGGGCTGGCCGGCGGTGCCCTGGTGATCCGGGCTTGAGCCGGACGCCGCAGCTGGCGGCCCTGCAGGTTGGGGCGCAGCTGGGGCGGTCTGCGCCTCCAGCGGCAACCGGTCCAGCAGCAGCGCCAGCAGCAGGCCGGTGACGGCTCCGATCAGCGCGCCTCCCAGCAAGCGCGCCACCAGCAAGCCAACCAGGTGGCGCCAACCCTGGAAGTCTCCCAGAGCCACCTGCAGCAACAGCAACGCCAGCACCGCCCCCACCGGCTCCAGGATCAACCCCTCCGCCTCCAGCACCCCCGCCAGATCGGCATCAAGCCGCATTTGCCGCACCAGCGAGGTCACCACCGTGGGGCCGGTGGCGAGGGCGATCGCCCCGAACACCCAGGCCAGCGGCCAGCTCAGGCCCACCAACCCGTGGGCCGCCGCGGCCCCTCCCAGCAGCCCCAGCGGCCAGCGCACCCACACCAGCCTCAAGGTGGTCAAGGTGCGCAGCGAGGTGGGACCGCTCAGTTGCAGGCCCAGGCCGCCATCGAACAACACCATGCTCACCAGCAGTCCCACCAGCGGCTCCAGGCCGTGGCCCAGGGCCTGGGGATCCACCCAACCCAGGCCTCCCTGGCCCACCAGCAGCCCCACCGCCAGCAGCACCACCACCGACGGCAGGCCGCTCCAGCGAGCCAGCAGCTGGGCCAGGGCCCCCGACCCGAAGGCCACGCCCCAGATCAGTTCCAGTCGATCGTCGGCCAAAGGTGCTTCCGCGTGGTGTTGGGGGCCGAGCCGGCCTCTAGGGGGCTGGGTTCAGTTATCCGATGAGCTGTAAAGAGGCTCCACCCGGATGGCGATCACGGCGCTGGGCCGCACCACCAGATACTCCGAGTCGAAATCACCCAACGGCACGTTCACAAACGCATCCGCGCTGGCGGCATTCAGCACGCCGCTGTACCACTGCTGAAACGCCTCCAAACTGGCGAACTGCACCGTTTCGCACTGGCCTCCCACCAGCCACAGGTGCACGGCATAGCGATTGGGAACACGGGACATGAAGGCGGGTTGTGAGGCTGGATCGGTTCCTCACAATGGCGCAGGCGACCAGGGCTGCCAGGGCAACGACGCCAGGGCGTAGAGCGGGTGCCGGGGCTGGCCTTGGCGGGTGGCTCCGAGCGTCAGCAACGGCTTGGTGGGCACCGCGGTTCGCAGCAGGCCCAGCACCTGGCGATCCCGCTGCCGCCAGCCTCCCTGGTTGCCCCAGCCCAACCAGATGGCCTCCACCCGCTCCGCCATGGCCCGCTGGCGGATCCAGCCATCGGTCCTGGCTCCCACTGGGTCGTTCAGCGTGCTCAGCAGCCGGGGGCTGCTGGCCACCGCCGAGAACAGGTTCACCACCTCGATGCCTCCAAAGCCCCAATCCCGGGCGAAGCGGGCCAGGCGCCGCAGGGTGGGGTCATCCCTGCGGCCATCGGCGCGGGAGGGGTTGAGACCGATAAACAGCAAGCCAGAGCGCTCCGGGCACCAGCAGCGCCCCAGCCACCAGCGATACCCCCCGCAAGGGCTGAATCGGGCCGCTCCCCGCAGCGGGGGCCGCGGCCGCTCCGGCTCCTCTGGCAGGCTGTGGCGGTCAGCGGGGGAACTGGTGGAGTTCTGCATCGGAGCGCGGTAGATGGCGTCGCACAAACCTCTGCTGCTGCTGGTCGATGGCCATTCCCTGGCCTTTCGCAGCTTCTATGCGTTCAGCAAGGGCGGCGATGGTGGGCTGAGCACCAAG
The DNA here is from genome assembly GCA_044234415.1 of Cyanobium sp. GTDB lineage: Bacteria > Cyanobacteriota > Cyanobacteriia > PCC-6307 > Cyanobiaceae > Cyanobium. The sequence goes on along the minus strand of JBIIIX010000102.1, from coordinate 3,681 downwards.
CAGGGCATCCCCACCAGCGTGACCTATGGCTTCCTGCGGGCGCTGTTGGACAACTGCCGCGGCCTTGCCCCAGCCGGTGTGGTGGTGGCCTTCGACACCGACCAGCCCACCTTCCGCCACGTGGCGGACGCCAACTACAAGGCCCACCGCGAGGAAGCCCCGGAGCATTTCTTCGCGGATCTGGCCAACTTGCAGACGATCCTGGCCGACGCCCTCGACCTGCCTCTCTGCCTGGCTCCCGGCTACGAGGCCGACGACGTGCTCGGCACCCTGGCCCAACGGGCGGCCGAGCGGGGCTGGCGCGTTCGCATCCTCTCCGGCGACCGCGATCTGTTCCAGCTGGTGGATGACGAGCGCGATATCGCCGTTCTCTATATGGGCGGCGGCCCCTATGCCCGCTCCAGCGGCCCCACCGAGATCAACCGCCAGGGAGTGATCGCCAAGCTGGGGGTGCCTCCGGAGGACGTGATCGACCTCAAGGCCCTCACCGGCGACAGCTCCGACAACATCCCCGGCGTACGCGGCGTCGGTCCCAAGACCGCGATCGCGCTGCTCAACGACCACGGCAACCTCGACGGCATCTATGGGGCCTTGGGGCAGGTGCGCGGCAGCCTGCGCGACAAGCTGGAAACCGGCCGCGACAACGCCTTCCTCTCGCGGCAGCTGGCGGCCATCCACCTGGATGTGCCCCTCGACCCCGAACCTCGGCTGGGCCTGGGGGCGGTGAAGCGCGAACTGCTGGCCGAACGGCTGCAAGGCCTGGAGCTGTTCAGCCTCGCCCGCTTGGTGGACGACTTCACCCAGCTGTTTTCCGCCGAACCTCCCGCATCGCCGGCGGCGGCGGCCAACGCCCAGACCAACGCACTGGCCGGGGACGCCCTGCCGAAGGCCAAAGCGTCGCGGCGGCGACGGGCCAACGCTGAGGCGGAAGCCGCAGCAGGCGAGCCGGAAGCCGGCACGGAAGCCGGAGCAAGCGTGGCAAATCGCCCGGGGGGGGTGGCCGAATCTGGGGTAGAAACGCGGGCGGGAGCGGAGGCTGGGGTCGCCGCTAGCGGCCCGGCCGGTTCGCTCCCGACGGCGTCTACGGCCAGAGCTGGCGCGATTGACAGCGCCACAGCGAACGCCAGCGCCGCCAACCGTCAAGCGGGTCTCACGGGGCAGCAGACGACCCTGCCGCTTAGCGATGGAGTTGGAGTTGGAGCTGGAGCTGGAGTTGGCACCAGCGCGTCCGCAGCGGCCCCCCCGCGGCTGCAGCCGCTGCTGATCAACACCACCGAGCAGTTGGATGCGCTGGTGCGGCGGCTTGACGCCTGCACCGATCCCGCCGTGCCCGTCGCCTTAGACACGGAAACCACCGCCCTCAATCCCTTTCAGGCGGAACTGGTGGGCGTGGGACTGGCTTGGGGAGCGGCGGACAGCGACCTGGCCTACATCCCCATCGGCCATAGCGGCGAAGCCGCCGAAGCGGCACCAGCCCAGTTGGAGCTGGCCGCGGTGCTGGCGGCCCTCGCCCCCTGGCTGGCCAGCGAGCGCCACCCCAAAACCTTGCAAAACGCGAAGTACGACCGGCTGGTGCTGCTGCGCCATGGCCTGGTCCTGGCCGGCGTGGTGATGGACACCATGCTGGCCGACTATTTGCGGGATGCCGGCGATGGCCATGGCCTAGAGGCGATGGCCCAGCGCAACTTCGGCTTCAGCCCCACCAGCTACGGCGACCTGGTGGCCAAGGGCAGCACGTTCGCCGCCGTGCCGATCGCCGCCGCCGCCCAGTACTGCGGCATGGATGTGCATCTCACCTGGCGGCTCACCGGCCTGCTGCGCCAGCAACTGGAGGCCCTGGGCCCCGCCCTGCTGCCGTTGCTGGCGCAGCTAGAGCTGCCCCTGGAGCCGGTGCTGGCGTCGATGGAGGCCCACGGCATCCGCATCGATTCCGCCTACCTGGCGGAGCTCGGCTCCGACATGGCGGTGCAGCTGAAGCGGCTGGAGGGCGAAGCCCAGGAGCTGGCGGGGGTGAGCTTCAACCTCGCCTCCCCGAAGCAGCTCGGCGAGCTGCTGTTCGAAACCCTGGGGCTGGATCGGCGCCAATCGCGCCGCACCAAGACCGGCTGGAGCACCGACGCCACGGTGCTGGAGAAGCTGCGCGAGGCCCATCCGGTGGTGCCGCGGCTGCTGGAACATCGCATGCTCAGCAAGCTCAGGAGCACCTACGTGGAGGCGCTGCCGGCGTTGGTGGAGGCCGAAACCGGCCGCGTGCATACGGATTTCAACCAGGCGGTGACCGCCACCGGCCGGTTGTCGAGCAGCAATCCCAACCTGCAGAACATCCCGATCCGCACCGCCTTCTCGCGCCAAATCCGCAAGGCGTTTTTACCCCAAGAGGGCTGGAGCCTGATCAGCGCCGATTACTCCCAGATCGAGCTGCGCATCCTCACCCACCTCAGCGGCGAGGAAATCCTGGTGGAGGCCTATGGCAAAGGCGAGGATGTGCACGCCCTCACCGCCCGGCTGCTGCTGGAGAAGGACGACATCAGCCCAGATGAGCGGCGCCTTGGCAAGACGATCAACTTCGGGGTGATCTATGGCATGGGTCCCCAGCGCTTCGCCCGCGAGACCGGCGTCAGCCAGGGCCAGGCCAAGGACTTCCTCAATCGCTTCCGCGAGCGCTACCCCAAGGTGTTCCTATTCCTGGAGATGCAGGAGCGGCTTGCCCTTAGCCGCGGCTGGGTGGAAACCATCCTGGGGCGCCGCCGTCGCTTCCACTTCGATCGCGCCGGCCTGGGCCGGTTGTTGGGCCGTGCTCCGGAGGAGATCGACCTGGAAACCGCCCGCCGCGGCGGCCTGGAGGCCCAGCAACTGCGGGCGGCCGCCAACGCGCCGATCCAGGGATCCAGCGCCGACATCATCAAGCTGGCGATGGTGCAACTGCACAATGCCTTGCGGCAGCAGGATCTACCGGCGCACTTGTTGCTGCAGGTGCACGATGAGCTGGTGCTGGAGGCCGCCCCCGAAGCGGTGGAGGCGGTGCTGCGGCTCACACGCTCCACGATGGAGAACGCCGTGCGGCTGAGCGTGCCATTGGCCGTGGATATCGGCGTGGGGCCGAACTGGATGGAGGCGAAGTAAGCGCCAGCCCTTCGCTCACGCAGACGCCCTGACGCTCAGGCAGACACAAAAAAGCCCCCCGGAAACACCGGGGGGCTGACGTCCCTCGAGGGGGAAGCGGGCTGGATCAGCCGAACTTCCCGGAGGTGGAGGCGATCAGGAAGGCCGCGTAGGTGAGGAAGAAGCCCACGGTGAAGTGAGCAAGACCCACCACACGAGCCTGCACGATCGAGAGAGCGACAGGCTTGTCGCGCCAGCCGACCAGGTTGGCCAGCGGCGTGCGCTGGTGAGCCCAGACGATGGTTTCGATCAGCTCCTGCCAGTAACCCCGCCAGGAGATCAGGAACATGAAGCCCGTGGCCCAGATCAGGTGACCGAACAGGAACATCCAGGCCCAGACAGCCAAGTTGTTGGTGCCGAACGGGTTGTAGCCGTTGATCAGCTGGGAGCTGTTCAGCCACAGATAGTCGCGGAACCAGCCCATCAGGTAGGTGCTGGATTCGTTGAACTGGGCCACGTTGCCCTGCCACAGGGCCAGGTGCTTCCAGTGCCAGTAGAAGGTCACCCAAGCGACGGTGT